>JAFXEA010000113.1 GCA_017521065.1 Kiritimatiellia bacterium
CACATAGTCGCCGGCAAAGCCCCAGTCGCGAAGCGCATTGACATTGCCCATGTAGAGATCTTTCTGAAGGCCATATTTGATGCGTCCGACAGCCCGCGTGATCTTGCGCGTCACAAACGTCTCGCCTCGACGCGGAGACTCGTGGTTGAAAAGGATTCCGTTGGAGGCAAACATGCCGTACGCCTCACGGTAGTTCTTCACCGCCCAGAACGCATACAGCTTCGCGACAGCGTACGGAGAGCGGGGATAGAAAGGCGTTGTCTCCTTCTGTGGAACCTCCTGCACCTTTCCGTAAAGCTCCGAGGTAGAGGCCTGATAGAAACGCACGGTTTTCCCGACCCCGGTTTCGCGGATGGCCTCCAGAAGCCGCATGGTTCCGAGCGCATCTACATCACCGGTGAACTCAGGGCTGTCGAACGACACGCGCACGTGGCTTTGCGCAGCAAGATTGTACACCTCGTCGGGCTTAATGTCATACACGAGCCGTGAAAGGCAGCAGGCATCGGACATGTCACCGTAGTGCAGGAACATTTTCACATCGTTTACATGCGGATCCTGATACAGATGGTCGATCCGCTGGGTATTGAAAGTCGAAGCACGGCGAATGAGACCATGCACTTCATATCCCTTTTCCAGCAGCAGTTCCGCGAGATAGCTTCCATCCTGCCCCGTAATTCCTGTTATCAGCGCTTTTTTAGCCATGATTCACCTCGTTTAACCTGAAATCCTTCATTGAAGATTTGTTACTTGTAACGGTTGCAAAAGCGATAGCCATAAGTTTTTTCATGCTGAAAATCCTTTTAAAAAATCTCTCTATATTATAACACAATATCGCCCTTACGCAAAATTATAACACGGACGTAATTTTATGAGTGCAAGACAAAGTGAATGACGCTCCATTTTCCATTTTCGGGCAAATATGGTACAATGGGTGACGTTTCTGTAGAAAGTTGATTTCAAACACCTAACTAAAAAGGGAAAACAATGAAGCAGGCAGATATTGGTCTTATCGGTCTCGCCGTCATGGGTGAGAACCTCATCATGAACATGGAATCCAAGGGATTCACCGTTGCGGTCTACAACCGTACCGTCGAGAAGGTTGACGCGTTTGTCAACGGCCGCGCCAAGGGCAAGAATATAATCGGCGCACATTCCATGCAGGAGTTTGTGGCTGCGCTCGCGAAGCCCCGCAAGGTGTTCATGATGGTGAAGGCCGGCGCAGCGGTTGATGCGATGATCGACCAGCTCATTCCGCTCCTCGAGCCCGGCGACATCCTCATCGACGGCGGCAACTCCCACTTTCCGGATACGATCCGCCGCACGAAGTACGTCGAGGAGAAGGGGCTCCTTTATGTCGGCACGGGCGTTTCCGGCGGCGAAGAGGGCGCTCTCAAGGGTCCGAGCATGATGCCCGGCGGCTCGCCTGCCGCATGGCCGTTCGTGAAGCCGATCTTCCAGGCCATCTGCGCCAAGGTCGAAAATGATGCGCCTTGCTGCGACTGGGTGGGTGAGAATGGTGCCGGACACTTCGTCAAGATGGTCCACAACGGTATCGAATACGGCGATATGCAGCTCATCTGCGAATCCTATCAGCTCATGCGCGATCTGCTTGGAATGAGCGATGACGAGATGCACGAGGTCTTCAAGAAGTGGAACACCACAGAACTCGATTCCTATCTCATCGAAATCACCCGCGACATCCTTGCGTACAAGGATGAGGATGGCTCCGCGCTCGTCGAGAACATCCTTGATACGGCTGGGCAGAAGGGCACGGGCAAGTGGACCGGCATTGCCGCTCTCGATGAAGGCGTCCCGCTTACGCTCATCGGCGAGGCCGTGTTCGCACGCTGCCTCTCCGCGATGAAGGCTGACCGCGTCGTCGCCGCCAAGGCTTACGGACGCAAGGTCCCTGAGTTCAAGGGCGACAAGGCTGCGTTCGTTGAAGCGATCCGTCAGGCCCTCTATGCTTCTAAGATCGTCTCCTACGCACAGGGCTACACACTCATGCGCACTGCGGCGAAGACCTACGGATGGAATCTCAACTACGGCGGCATTGCGCTCATGTGGCGCGGTGGCTGTATCATCCGCAGCGTGTTCCTCGGCAAGATCAAGGAAGCCTACGACAAGAATCCTGAGCTTTCCAACCTTCTCCTCGATCCCTACTTCAAGGAGACAATCGAGAAGCTCGTTCCTGCATGGCGCGAAGTTGCGTCTGCGGCTCTCGCCTACGGCATTCCCGCCCCCACGATGACCTCCGCGCTTTCCTATTTCGATGGATACACCACGGAGCGTCTCCCGGCGAACCTTCTGCAGGCTCAGCGCGACTACTTTGGTGCGCACACTTATGAGCGCCTCGACAAGCCGCGCGGAGAGTTCTTCCACACGAACTGGACGGGACACGGCGGCAACACATCGGCTGCGACGTACAACGCCTGATTGTTGAATCGCTGAATGAATGTGAAGCTCCGGTGTTAAGCCGGAGCTTCATGCTTTATGAAAGTGGACTAGTCCATCTTGTGCATTGGATTCCTTATGTGCTACATTGTCTGCCATGGAGAATAAAGGCAAGAACATAGGCGAGGTGCTGCGTGCGGAAATCGTGAGCGGGAAGTACGATAGCACCC
>JAFXEA010000114.1 GCA_017521065.1 Kiritimatiellia bacterium
CCACTGCGCATAATGCGCACGCCACCGATAGGGACAGACCCTTCGGAAATGTACTACAAGTCACCATCTAATGAAAAACTCCTTAGCGCACCGTTACCGTGAAGCCATAATGGTTGGTGATCTTCAGATACACCGTCTTGTCCGCAGGAACATATTCAAGCTGCGAATCCTTGGGAAGATATGCGGCATTGTTACGGTTGAGCGCATCGATATCAAGCATGAGGTGTCCGCTTGAGGCGGTAAAATTCGCCTCATCCTTAATGAGCGGAATTCTTGTTACCTTATTCTTACGCTGATAGATGTACGCACTGTCATCCACTTCAATTCTGGCATTTCCGCACAACGCGATCGGACGTCCACCTCCACGGGTGACCGTTCCATGCAAAGGTGCTTCAGCATATCCGTTAGGTGGAAGGACATATCGCAATGCAACCGGATTATCCAACGGCTCTATGCCAAGAATGGGGCCCGAGGAATACGTACCAGGCGTAAACGAGCCGAATGTCATCGCAACATACACCCCGCCCCCTGCATAGAGCGTAGATTCAGAGTTTATGAACTTTGGCGTCGTCCCACGGAATTCAATCGCCGATCCGGGACAATTCGTATATGCGCGAGCGCAGTCCGTATACGCATAGCCTGATCCTGTATATGAACCACTGAAATTGCCGTTGTTTTCATATGTAGAATCTTCGATAACAAATACGGCGTTTGTAACACCATCCTTGAACTGAATACCATTCAAACGATATCGACCATAGCGCTTTGCCCCATTTTTCAAATGCGCTATCGCGCCGTTTGAAACAAGCTTCACGCCTCCTGTAACATCTGCACCATCCTGCACTAACATCGCGCCGTTGCCTGACAAGGTTGTATTGCCATCCACCCATACGCCACCAGTAATATCGACACGGTTCGAAACTCCACCTATCGTTATATTACCCTTGCCTTCACCGCTGCAAAACGCAAAAACACCATTAGTTCCGGACATTGCCACAGGCGAATCAAACGAATATCCATCAAATAAGAAATGCTCATTTCCTTTAGAGGATGTAGTCCACTCGAGAGCTTTTGCCTTGAATGCGGTCGAACCAGTCATTGTCACACTATTGGTTCCCGTACCTCCTCCATAGAAAAACATCCCTGCATAATTCTTATTTTCACAATGAAAATCAACAATGGAATCATGAAACGTCACGACGGCATTCTTTCCTCCCATATTGAACCTGACGCCTTTATACGTTGAATTGGTGAACGCGAAATGTCCACCGTTTGCATTATAATATACGCCGAATTCAGATCCTGAATATCCAACACCGTTTGTCTGATAGAGAAAAGAATCAGTGAAACTATAAAGTGCTTGTGAGCCAGATAGATAAACACCTGCCTTTTCTCCTGTCAAATCGAGAACACCACCATTCTTAACCTCAAGCGAACCACCTCCCCAATCTTTAAAGAAGCCCAATCTTGCATATGTTGTTCCTGATGTAGCTCGTTGCGATTTCAAACTTGCGAAACCTCCATCTATGATGAACTTGCACAATTTCTTGTCTGGCATCGGAAAGCCCAAGTCCTCTGGAAGTTCCGAAGTTATCAACTTTGAGTCCTTGAGAAGCTTGATGGCAAACCCATGTCCATAGCCCCCATTAAATCGCCAATATGGCTTCTTGATGTTCATTGTTGCATTGGTCAAGATGAATGAACCATAATCACCATAAGGGAACAGGCGATGTATTGCACTATCAATGTTAACAGTGCCGTTCTTTATTGTAAGGGATGCATTTGCGCCTATGGACAACATCGAGGTTCCGGAAGCATCATTTAGCGTCAAAGTCTTCCCGCCGAGATCAAGTTCCCGCCCTGCATCATTCCATGAAATGCTTCCAAGTGTGAGCGCATTACCAAGATTCAACCCTAACGCCGGACTCAAAAAACCATTCGGGAAAACCGCAGTATCAGATGCAGAGGGCAAAGCCGCGCCTTCCCAGTTACCTGACTGCGATATATCGCCAGACTCAACACTTCCGATGTAGTTTACATCAGCTTTCGACAAAGTTGTGCAAACAGCAATCGCAGCAAAAGCAAATAGTTTCACCATAACTCACTACCATCCCATTGACTAGAGACGGACTCCTTTCTCCTAATGTCATGTATGGTATCACAGACCAAGCTTTGAGTCAATTCCTGAAGCCGCTTTTATTGCGAACTAATCGCATCGGCATAAACCTTTGCGGTATTCACTCCGCTCGCGGCATCAAACTCCCAGTTTGTCTCATCCCAATTTGCGGACGATTCGGTTGCTACATAGTCGATGCGCTTGCCATCAGCGGCGTAGTCGGTGAAGCCACTCGCGGCGGACAGTTGTCGGGCCATTCCGCAATGTGGTCGTAATGGTCCTGACTGTCTCAATCCCGTTTGTCAGAATGGACACGACCTCCTTTTCCTGCGATTGATGACGGCCTATGCTCCGGACAGTGACCTTGCCACGTTCATCAGTGGCTGCGGAATAGTGGCTTTCGCCGTAGGGGTATTCCACTTTCAACACAGAGATTTTTAATGTTGCCAGTACCGATGTTGCCAGTTTCCAATTGGATATTGACATTGGCAACTGGCAATACTTCCACATTGGCAACATTTTTATCAGAAACATCCCCACTGCTCTGCGAATCTCTGTGCTTCAACTTTTCTTATCGGATAATTTCATAAAGGAATGTGGCGTTTTGGGAATCACGCGCTATATCAGCAAGAAACCCTAGTGTTCCACCATATACGTTACATGCGATCTGATGCCGACGATTTCCAGCACAATCAAGCGCAAGAACCTTCCAGTCCCATGTGCCAATATCCAGCAACACATCAGCTTTTGCCTTACGCATCAAATGCGGCAACCGTCCCCAACGCAACAGTTCCTTTCGGGACGAATCGGCATAGGCGATTTCCGTATTCTGGACATCCGTAAGGTGACAAAACAGAATACGACCTGATGACCTAAGCGGTTTACCGTCAAGTGAACTCGCCCAGACAGTCGCTGCCCCGTCAAGTTTCGCCCGAAGTATCCCAGCCTCCATCAGTCACTCTTCCAACATGGCATAAAGCTCCGCAGCCATTTACTCCTATTCCTGAAACCGTTATCTGCTCCTTCCCAAATTTCAAAACACCATCGGCTGAATCATCCTTAAACTCCAGTGTCGCATCGCTAAAAATGACCGTTCCCTTGTCCGTATCACCGAATGCCTCATTGTGCAACGCAAGCAGGTATCCTTCCTCGACACGTATCTCACCCTTGTAGCCTTTGAGCGATTTGCCTATGATCAACCTGCCGCCGCCCTTCTTGACAAGATCCTCGTCAGAATCAATAAGTTCGACCACTTCCGACGCAGTAAGTGTGTAATCCGCAGCCGTAGATTCAACAGTAATGGTCTTAGCCGCTACCATCTGTGCAATGCCAAATACCATTACAACAAGGATACGTCGCATAGTCATCCATGTATTCTTAGAACCGCTACCTGTTTCTATTTTATTAGCCTTACACATCACCATCCCATAACTAGAATGGATTCCTTTCTTTGAATTTCCCGTATGGTATCACACCTGACATTTCGAGTCAATCCCAAATATCTCAAAAACATTTCATTATTTTCAATAAATCATGTCCTTTTTTCGATTTTCAACCTAAAATCAATCGACCTCCGTTCCCGTAATGTTATTTATGCTGTTATGTTCTACACGAGAGAATTAATCCGAATTGAATTCTCATTACATTCCGAATTTCAGCAGGGTTTATTTTGAAAATGGTTTATGATATAATTGGCTATTATCTTCAAATGGAGAATGAGGATGAAGAAGAAAAACGCAGATGCAAAGAACGTACGCGCCGTGATCGAACTAAAGATCACGCCTCAGCGCAACACAGGTTTCGGAAAGATTGCAAACAAGGTCTCCAAGTACGCGCAGGTTGATGCCTGTTTTCTCATGAGCGGCGCGTATGACCTGCTTGTGTTCGCAAGCGGCGACTCGCTTCAGGATGTCGCGGAGTTCGTTTCCTCAGAGCTTTCCACCATTGACGGGGTTCTCTCCACCTCCACGCATTTCATGCTCAAGACGTACAAGGCCAGCGGCGAATACGCCTTCGAGGAAGATAAGCGCCTCCCAATCGTCTGATGGCTCGCGACTTCACAGCAAAACATGTTGCGGCACTTCCCAAAAGCGGAATCCGCAAGTTCTTCGACATCGTCGCCCAACGCAAGGACGTGATTTCTCTTGGTGTAGGCGAACCGGATTTCGATACACCTTGGCACATTTCACGCGCGGCGGTGACCTGTCTTGAAGATGGAGGAACGCACTACACATCGAATCTCGGCACCCCCGAACTGCGTCAGGCGATATGCCGCTACCTTAAACGCAGGTTCAGCGCATCCTTCGCATGGGAGAACGAAACGCTGGTGACCGTCGGTGTGTCTGAAGCGATAGATCTGGCCATACGCGCCATCACAGAACCAGGGGACGAAATCATCTACCATGAGCCGTGCTTCGTCTCCTATGCGCCAACAATCCGAATGGCACACGGCGTACCGGTGTGCGCCGAAACGTTCGCCCGTGACGGTTTCAGGCTTACGGTGAAATCCTTAGAGAAGATTGTGACACCAAGGACAAAAGCGCTTCTTCTCAACTTTCCGTGCAATCCAACCGGTGCCGCACTCACGCTTCAGGACATGAAAGAAATCACAAAATTCGTCCTTAAGCACGATATCCTTCTTCTGTCCGACGAAGTATATTCCGAACTCGTGTACGACAGGAAGCCCGCAAGCTTTGCATCCTTTCCCGAACTCAAGGATAATCTCATTCTCCTTAATGGATTTTCAAAAGGCTGGGCGATGACCGGCTTCCGTCTCGGATTCGCCTGCGGCCCGGCCCCCCTGATCGGCACGATGATGAAAATCCACCAGTACGGCATCATGAGCGCACCTACGCTCAGTCAGGCCGCAGGCGTGGAGGCAATGGACAACGGAGATGGCGATGTCGCCCGGATGAGAGCCGAATACAAACGCCGCCGCGATTTTCTGGTATCGGCCCTGAACAGGATGGGCCTCAAGACGATCCTCCCGAAGGGCGCTTTCTATGTCTTCGCCGACATCAGCAAGACAGGTCTTCAGGACGAGGAATTCTGCTTGAGATTGCTCAACGAACACGATGTGGCCTGCGTACCCGGCTCAGCTTTTGGCGCATGCGGAAAAGGTTTTGTCAGGATGAGCTATGCAACCTCCCTAGACAAAATACGCATCGCCGCAAAACGGCTTTCCGACTTCATGCAAAGCCTCAAAAAGAACCGTTAGGGTCACGCGTCCCGCGTAACCGCAGACGCTTGAAACTTCCTTCACCGACGGTTTTGTAGGTCTTTTTTATTCCAGAGGCACTTACCCTCATACCGGGAGAACAGGCGAGACTCTCGGATAGCTTACGCAAACGAACGGCAGTTGCCCCTCTATATCCGCCCGCAAGCGGTGTTCAATTCCGAGGGAACGCCATGAATTGCCTCATAACCGCCATAAAAGCAAGCAAGAACTTCCAAAACCTGAAATCAGCGGATAACTGACATTACCAAACAGACGAAATCTCGACTTGCTTGCAGCCTACGACAGGATTAACAGGATTTACAAGATTTAGGTGCGGACGAAATCACAAGTAAAGGTGAAGGTGGGGGATTTAGATTGAAAGTGTGAGTTCAAGAATGAATTAGGGATTCTAGTTGAAGATGAAGGGACTTATCCACAAATCCTCACAAATCTACACATTTGGATTTGTGAATACAGGTGCAGATTTGTGAACTTAGCACTATCGACTGAAAACATGGATAAATCTGAAAATCGGCGAATATAAGACATTAATCAGCCTCTTTTAAGGGTCCCCACAGAATCCCCACAGAATCCACTCCATCACTTCTTCACCCACCAATCATATATAGTACATCTTCTATAGAAAGGTCCGACCTTTTTGTACTTACGGCTACGCCGTCGCATCGCCTTCGACCGGCCGCACGGTCAGCGCACCGCCGAAATCGGCCGGCCGGAGAGCCCGAAACAATCGCGGGGCACGATGGTAAAGACGATGCGGTCCGACTTCGGCAGCTCCGCCGCCGAAAAAAGGCACTCGCCCGGCTGCCCGGCTCTCGCGCCCGGACGCGCAAAACCGGCGGCCATGATTTTCTTCTCCACGCGGCCGACGCCGGCGGCCTCCGCCGTAACCACATAATCGAACACGCGGCAGCCGTCAACCGGCTCCGCCGCCGGAAACGAAACGTACACACACGGCTCGCCGGCGCGCGCCTTGCTTGCAAGCCGGTGTCCGCGGGGACAGTCCTCGATGCGGACTTTCGCGTCCGCGGAGAACTGCGGAGCGCTCCGTTTCGCTTTCCTTACCGCAAAATCGAACGACCCGCCGGCGACCGCCGGTATCGGCACCGTCCACGCCGGAGCGATCGGCTCGCCGCCGTAGGCCACCGAAAGCCGGTGCACCACCAGACGCGAGTCGAAGACCTCGACAATCTCGAAGTTTCCGCCTTCGTCGTCGCCGCCCCATCCGGACGGATTCTGCAGCGGAGACATCAGATTGCGCTTGAACGACGGATGCCAGAAAGCCGAGCCGTTGTCGTAATTGTAATCCAGTCCGCCTTCGTGGATGCATCCTGCGCCGATGGACGTGAACGCGCCCTGCCAGACGGCGCGCTCGTCGGCAAGCGAACGGTGGGAATGTCCGGAGAACGCGACGGCGTTCGGAAATGCCGAAAGCGCGCGCACCGATGCGCCGTCATCCCAGCTGCCGTTGCCGTAGGCTCCATGGCAGGTGTCTTTCGGATGCGCATGCTGGCAGTAGAAGAACGGCTTGGAACCGCGCAGTTCGCCGGCGTGATTGCGGAAATACTCCTCGATCGGCGGCTTCAGCGACGACCACTGCGAGCCGATGAACGTATAGCCCTTCACCTCGCGCCGCCAGACAAGTTCCCACTTCATGCCGAACAGACGCTCCCAGGTTTTCCGGAAATTGTCCTTGTAGTCGAAACGCTCGGCGAGCATCCGCTCTTCCGAAAAGCCGTTCCACCGTCCGCCCCATCCGCCGACGTCATGGTTGCCGGTGGAAATCATCAGCTCCACCGCTCGCCCGTCGCTGCCGCGGCCGCCCGGAAAAACCTTGTTCCACACCTCGGCGAACTTCTCGATTTCGCCGATATGGCCGGAATGTGCGATGTCGCCAGCGCAGAGAACGGCGTCCACCCCTCGCTTGTCAAGCAGGCGGAGCGTCTTCTCGAGCGTCTCGGCCGCGTCCGGCTTGCCGCCGATGTGGACGTCGGCGATAACGCCGAAAACAAGACGGGGCTGCCCGCCGTTTCCGCCCTGCTGCACCTGCGCGCAACCCGACAACGCAAGCGCCAACGGCGCGACCAGCAGAAGCCGACCGGCTGATTTGAGCATATTCATGATGCAAAAGGGTCAGAGCTTATTGATACGCCTTCATGCGAGCCCCGGGATCTCCCAGCCCTTGCGGTAATCGCGGGTAAGGAAGGCATTGGCCGCGGCGTTGTCGAAGCGGCGCGCGGCGGCGTCCCAGTTGAGCTTGACGCCGGGAACGCGCTCGGCGATCTCGCCGGCGATCACGCACTCGCGCATATACGTCGACCAGGCGAAATCAGTGGCCGCCTTCTTGCCGCTGAGCACGCAGTTGAGATACTCGTGATAATGCGTCGGCGCAGG
>JAFXEA010000115.1 GCA_017521065.1 Kiritimatiellia bacterium
CCCACACTCTCGGCAATCCGTCCCAGTCGTCCCAGAAAGCCTACGCATACGACGTCATGGACCGCCTCGCGTCCGACGGCGGCGTTACCTACACTTACGACGCTGCGGGCAACCGCATGACGAAGACGGAGAACGGCGAGACGGTAATCTACACTCTCGGCGATGGCGATAGGCTCGTCTCATATGGTAGGGCGCGCTCGCCGAGCGCGCCGCAATTAGTTGACGTCTGCGGTGTCTATTCGTACGACGCCGCAGGCAACGTCACGCAGATCGTGCGCGACGGCAGTCCGACGCTGGACCTCGTGTGGAACGGGCAGTACCAGCTCGTGTCGGTCTCGACGAACGGCGTTTTCGCGGAGGGCTACGCATACGACGCGCTGGGGCGGCGCGCGGCCACGACGACGCGCGAGGGGACGACTCGCCACGTGTACGACGACAACTGGCAGGTGGTAGCCGACATCGACGGACAGGGCAACGTGCTCGCGTCGTACGTGTGGGGCGAGGGGATCGACAGGCTTCTTGCGGTTAAGATCGGCGAAGTGACATACTATCCGCTCACGGACATTCAAGGAACTGTGTGGGGCTACGTAGATTCGCAGAACAACATCGTCGCCCGCTGGCAGTACGACGCCTGGGGCAATGCCACGGACGAGGAAGTTTCTATCCCCGCGCTTGCCGCAATTCGCTATCGCTTCCAGGGGCGCGAATGGTCTGCCCCCACTGGACTCGTCAACTTCCGCATGCGCTGGTACGACTCGGAGACCGGCCGCTGGCTCTCCAAGGATCCCATCGGGTTGAGCGGAGGACTTAATCTGTATGCGTTTTGCGGTAATCAGCCAGTAACTGGCGAAGACAAATTCGGATGTGTTCGAGGAACTGTTGACGGATATAGAATTGAGATACATAAATACGATGTTGATCCTTGGCCGTCGAAGCCACATGCTCACAATCTAGATAATCCCTGCCAGAAAATATCAAAAGACGGTCGCATCTGGGATACTCGGTCAAAAATGGCTGTTGGTAAAGTCGCCAAGAAAGCATTGCCAAGATTGTTAAAACTATTTGCCAAAGCAACCACCGGTTTTGTTGTTCTAATTTTAACTCCACAGGCATTAGGTGATAGTGAAATTCACCCATGGATGACTGGACCGCCAGGATTCCCAGATTCTTCTCCTACTATGATTCCATGTCCATTGCCGCCTCAAGAATCACCGAGTGTTGACGATTTCATATCGCCAGTGCCAGAAGAACCTGTTCAGAAGCGAATGGAACCGTTGCTTTTTCTGCGGTGAGGAATGAATGGCACGAGTTTCATAGCAAGAGACATTGTATGGGGTGCAATAATGATGCCATAAACTAGGTGCCTTTGTCAAAACTGTCGTGTAAGTTTCAATACTTGCATCGAAGATCGTTTTCGCTAATATGAAGAAAGCTCGTCTAAATGAAAGAAAAAATTGAAACCTTTTGCATCAATGGCGCAACCTCTTGGAATGAGCTGCTGGATATGCGCAATCGCTTCATTGTGATAATGCGGCTAAAACAAGAGTATTCCTTTGTGCTGGATGGGATTCTGTCTTTGAATCAGGTTCTACAGATAGTTCGAATGGCTGAGCAGAGAAAAGATTCTTTCTGGCAAATGCTTTGTACGGAAATTGTTGATGTCTATGTGCGGATGAATCTTCCAGAAAAACTCCTTTGCAGGTTCTATCGCCTTGGTGTTCGCTATGATGATTGGTGTCTAAGATCGGCTATTTCTTGTTGTCGAGGAATCCCAAAGACACTTTATGGAAGAATCTTGAATGATGAAAACTTGGAAGTACGTAGACATTTTCTTTTTTCACACTGCCATGTTAAGGACTATCGGATTAGACGGAAGTTCCTTGAGACTATATTGGATGATGTTGACAAAATTAAAGACAAACGATATCTGAGCTACGTTGTGTCTGAAGTGTCTGGTTTTCTTGCAGATGAAGATTGGCGTGTGTTGACGCTGGCTCTTCGAATCATGAAAGCGGCAGGGAAAGAAAGGTTTAAATTTGTGCATGAAATATCACGTTGTTTGTTTGACAAGAGAAATTTGATAAGGCATATTGCACATGAATGCCTTGATCTGCTAGCGTAGCCTAACGACTTTTGAGTGTACCGTCAAGCCGCGGCGCGTACAATCCAAAGTCGGCCGAGGCGAAGTCTCTTCGCGACGCGCTCTTCGACGCCGCAGGCGAGATGCGCATGATCGTCGCGGTCGCCGCGTTCCGCGCTCTCTCCGATATGTCCGCGTTCGATGCACAGATCGACACACGCCGCCTTGACTCCACGCTCGTCGCCTGTGCGGGCGATGCGTTCGCCGCGCCTGCCGTGCGTGCGATGGCCGTGCAGCTCTGCGGCGAGCGCCGTGTGAAGTCCGCCCGCCCCGCACTCGAGCGGATCCTCACCTCTCCCGATTCGCCGGAGATCCTTCGCCGCGGCGCGTCCCGCGCGCTGGCGTTTCTCAGGTGAATTTGGTACAATATCGCGCAGTGAAACCGCAATTCCATAGAAACCTCTATCTCTTCGACGGCAGGCTGTCGCAGCGCATCTGGGCGCGCGGCATAGTCACCGACTACGCATACGACGGATGGAACAATCTCACTAATACGACCTACTCCGATGACACTCCCATGGTTACGCTCTTTTACGATGCGATGGGACGACAAATCGAGGCCGAAGATGCCGCTGGCGCAACCACTTTCCGCTATGATTCATTTGGTGCGCTTGCGAATGAAACAGTAGTTGGCATCGCGGGCACGAACACCATCATCCGCCATTGGGACGCCTACTGCCGCACGACGGGGTATTCGCTGGTAGGGCGCGTTGTCC
>JAFXEA010000014.1 GCA_017521065.1 Kiritimatiellia bacterium
GAGACCATGCAGGCGCGCATGGAGCCGAGGCTGATGCAAAGGCCACGCTTGAGGTTCTCAAAGCGCAGATGGTCAAGTATCCGGAACTGCCGCGTACTTCTGCGGAGATGGATGAGTATCTTGTGCCGCACGATCCGCTGAACGCCGACCGTCAGGGGATGATCCGCTGGATCGACGGGGCCTGGTGCATAAACTTCGGCAAAAAGAAGGGGATGCGTCTTGTGAATCTTCTTGCGACGGAGCGCAACTATCTCAGGTGGATCGTAAACGGGGCGTTCGATACGGAAGTGCGTCAGATCGTCAGCGAGTTCATCGAACGCGGCATTCTTCCGCCGCCACCCGATGGCGCAAAGAAATAGCGAGGTGCATGGTGAAAGCGTGTATCCTGAGAAAAGTTGAGTGGACGGCTACGGAGGAAGACCATAAGCCGGACGTATCTTTCATTCCGATGATGGTGCGTCGCCGCCTTTCGATGGTTGAACGCGCTGCACTTCATGTGGCATGGAACGTGTTCAATCCCAAGGAGGGGGAGGATGTCTCGGATCCTCTTCCCGAAGTGGGGTCTGTCCCCGTGGTGTTCGCTTCGCGATGGGGGGAAGTCGGCACGACACTGAAGCTCATGCGACAGCTTCACTCCGAAGGTGAGATGTCTCCGGTGGCGTTTTCATCCTCTGTCCACAATGCCGCACCGGGCGCGTGGTCGCTGTTTA
Organism: Kiritimatiellia bacterium; assembly: GCA_017521065.1. GTDB lineage: Bacteria > Verrucomicrobiota > Kiritimatiellia > RFP12 > UBA1067 > UBA1731. The sequence continues at coordinate 711 of JAFXEA010000014.1, forward strand.
CCAAGAACAAGTCTCCATACACCGCCATTGCCGCAAGGGAGCGTACTTATGAGATGGGGATTCTTGAGGCAGAAGCGCAGCTTGCCGCCGGAGGGGCGGATGCGGTTTTGTTTGTATATGCGGAAGAGGCCACTCCGATGTACTACCATTCGGCGTTCGGTGAAATGGAACGTGCTCATGCCGTTGCGCTTCTTCTTGTGCAAGATAAGGAATGAGGGATGCGAGTACTCAGATCCATACTGAGCGCCGCTTTCTTCCTCATGTTCGGCACCGGAGGATTGCTTTTTTCGCTTCTCCTCCTTTTCCCTGTCCCTAAAACATGTGCGCGTCGGATACTGCGCGTTCTCTTCCGGTTTTTCGTATGGGCAGGCACGAAGGTTCGTCTTTTCAGGGTTGAGGCCTCTCTTGAAGATAGGCGTAGGCTTAAGTCTGTTTCAGGTTCAGTCGTGGTCTCTAACCATCAGACGCTGATAGATGCAGTGATACTCATATCGCTGCTTGGCGATTCCGTATGCGTGACGAAGGAGGCTGTGAGCCGCAATCCGTTCATGCGGGTCGTCGCCAGAAAGATACTTGTTGTGAACGACGGACCTGTCGCCGTTGTCCGGTCCGCTGCGCGTTACCTGAAAGAGGGGATAAACGTTGTTGTTTTCCCGGAGGGCACTCGAACCCCAGCCGATGTGCCTGAACATGTATTCCATCGCGGATCGGCCCACATTGCGATACAGTCATCTTCTCCAGTTGAGCTTGTGCATATGGATTGTGACCTTAAGATTTTGGCAAAGGGGCAGCCATGGTGGGATGTGGGCGATAAGACCGCGATATACATGGTCCGGTGCATGGGTCGCTTAGAGACGGTGGATTTTGCGAATGGCGAAGAGTCTTCCAAAAAGGCTGCGATAAGATTGAACGACATGATGCGCAAAGGGGTGTTCGGCGGATGACCGTTCCTGTCGCCAGCGTTATCGTCCCTTGCCGGAATGTTGAGAAGACCGTTGAGGCGGCTCTCGCCGGACCGCTCGCTTCGCCGTTGCGTGAACTTGAGGTGATTGCCGTCGATGATGGTTCTACGGACGGCACGTTCTCCGTCCTTGAGCGTATTGCCGCCAAAGATGGCAGGGTCGTTGTGCTCCATTCCGGCGGGAAGGGGGTGTCCGCCGCCCGCAACATGGGCTTGGATGCCGCACGCGGCGAGTTCGTGTTCTTTGTGGACGCTGATGATGTCGTTGAGCCTGACATGTACCCGAAGGTGGTCGAGGCGATGCGCCGGGATCGTGCGGACTACTGCAGAGTGGCGCATGAAGGAAGATTTGTACTTACGGGAAAGGAATTGAACTTTCCTTTGAAGGGAGATTATCGCTTTTCCTCCAATGAAGAAATCATAGAAAAGTTAATACCTTGCTTCTTTGGATATTCATTGAGGCAGGTTGTGGAACTGTATGCTGGAGTGCCGCTTTTCGCGCGAAGAGAAATGGGGTCGGTATGTACGGGAGGATTTCGTCTATCATTGATTCGAGATTGCGATATACGTTTTGACGAGACCATCGAGATATATGAAGATGCCATGTTCCTTTCGGAATACCTCATCAAATCCCAGCGTACGACAATTGTGGATGAGTCGCTTTACCATTATATGCTTTCGGTTTCAGGTTCCATGCTGTCAAAGACATCAGGCCCCGAATTCTTCGCGAACAAGTTGCGTCTGCTCGCCAAGCGCGAGGAGCTGGACGTAAAGTCCGGCGGCCGGCTCACTTCAATGTATGCGGCGTCGTGCGTCTTTTCCCTGCTTGAGATATTGCGCGCGTCGTTCAGGATCAAGGGCTGTCTGTTCCGGGGTCTTTCGGTATTTCGCCGTTATGGAAGCGATCCCGTGGTCAAGGTCGCGCTCAGGCATTTTCCGCTGTCCTGGCGCAAGCCGGTGCTGGCGGCGGCGGTGCTGGCGTGCAGATTTATTTCACCTTTGTTTTTTAGGGCAAAACAATGAATTCGCTTGTTTCCATATTGATTGTCGAGGATGATGCCGTGATCCGTGCGGTGCTGGAGATGGCGCTTGCGGCGGAAGGCTTCACGAAGGTGTCGAGCTGCTCTCGCGGGGACGAAGGCATGGATGCGATACGCCGCCAGAAGCCTGATCTGGTTCTTCTGGACGTGATGCTTCCAGGGCTGGACGGATTTGCGATTTGCAGACGGGTGCGTGAAACTGTTGAGCTGGCGGCGACGCGTGTCATAATGCTGACGGCCAAGACGCAGAATGAGGACATTGTGCGGGGTCTGGAATGTGGTGCGGACGATTACGTGACGAAACCGTTCGATCGTAAGGTGCTGATCGCGCGCATCAAGGCTGTCCTGCGGCGCGGTGCGCCTGTCGCGGCGGATTCCGATTTCGACGGGCTTGTCATGAACGAGGATTCGCACAGCGCACGTCTAGACGGTGAAGACCTCAAGCTGCCGCTTGGAGAGTTCAGGATACTTTCGCTTCTTGCGTCAAACCGCGGAAGGGTGCTCGCAAGGTCGCGCATACTGGATATGGTGCAGAACGGAGACCGTTTCACCACAGAGCGGACAGTCGATGTCCAGATCGCCAACCTCCGCAGAAAACTTGGCCGCTGGGCCGATCATATCGAAACGGTCCGCGGCGTGGGGTACAGGGTGAAGCCGTGAAGCTGCCGACATTGGATATTTTGCCGTCTTTGTTTGTAGCTCTTGGACTTTTCGGGGCTGTTGCGGTTTTTGTGTCAGAGACGCATTCTTTCCGGGATGCCGTATTCTCTTGGGCTAGGCGTGATCTGGAATCTCGCACGGAACTTGCATCTTCGACCCTGAAGGAGTCTGTTGAGACAGGTGACTTCAGGCGTATACACGAGTTTGGGGCGGACTGTTCGGCGAAAGGCGTGAGATTGACGGTTCTCAGTGCGCCCGGCGGAATTGTGTTTGATTCCGTAGAGAGAGGAATACCGCAGGAGGAAAGCATCTTCGTTACGCGTCCGTGCGGGGAGTTCCGCGTTCGGCTTGGGCTTCCGGTATCGCGGGTGCTTGCGCCATACCGTCGGGCACGTATCGGATTTCTCCTTGCCGCGATTGTCGGTGGAACCGGCGTGTTGTCGGTGCTGCTCTTCACTTTCAGACAACGGGCGAGGATGCGCGAACTTGCGCGAGAGCGAGATGCGCAGCGTCGGCTTGTCGAAGAGATGCAGAAGGTGGAGTCGTTCAGGAGAGATTTTATCGCGGATGTGTCGCATGAGATCAAGACGCCGCTGACGGGCATAATCGGTGTAGTCGATCTTCTTGCTTCGCCGGATGGATTGCCGCCTGAATCGCGTGACAGGCTTCTTTCTATGCTGAAAGGTGAGGCTGAACGTCTGAACGGGTTGGCGCAGGGCATACTTTCCTTGGCGAGACTCGAACGCGATACGGCTTCGGGCACGGCAAACTTTGTCACAACCGATGTTTCGGAAATTGTTCGAGATATTGTTGAAAGTCTGCGTGTGCAGGCGGAGGAGAAGGGGGTGACGATAGGATTAAGCGCACCAGAAGCATGCGTTGCGGTTTGCGACAGACAGTTGATCTCCAGTGCGGTCTCCAACCTTGTGCTGAACGCGATACGCCACTCTGGTTCCGATGAGGTTTCCGTTTCTGTTTCATCTTCCAGAAATTCAGTCTCGATAGCTGTCGAGGATCATGGTGTGGGGATCCCGCCAAAGGACCGTGACCGTGTGTTCGACCGGTTCTACCGCGTGGACCGTTCGCGCGATTCCGGCACGGGAGGCACGGGGCTTGGTCTTGCCATAGTTCGTGGAATTGCCCTTTTGCATGGCGGAAGTGTGGCGCTTGAAGACGTGAAACCTTCTGGCTGTCGTTTTGTTTTGACCATGCAGTCGCATAATATGGTATAATTTCCCCATTGTAAAAAAATATGTTGCAACATGAACGGTAAAGCGGAAAATTCTGATAAAAAGGCCGCGATTGTCGGCATTGTGGGCCGCACAAACGCAGGCAAGTCGACGCTTGTCAACGCACTTGTGGGCGAGAAGGTGTCCATTGTCTCTCCAGTGGAGCAGACCACGCGCAACAGCGTGCGCGGAATCGTTTCGGATTCGCGTGGACAGCTCGTTCTTATCGACACCCCCGGTCTCCACAAGGCGATAGGCCCTCTCGGCAAGCTGCTCAACGGAATGGCGCGAGCATCAAGCGCGGAGACGGACATCCTGTGTGTGGTGTTCGATGCGTCGCATGCCCCGCAGATCGAGGATGAGGGTTGGATGGCGCGTGTCGCCCGCGAGAAGCCGGACAACTGCGTGTTTGTACTGAACCAGTGCGACAAGAGCCCTGTGTTCGAGACGATGTATCGCGACAGCTGGGCAGCGAATTGCGCATCGGCAGGTGTTGAACCCAAATGGCTGAAGGTGTCCGCCATGACAGGTGACGGGTTGGAAGCTCTTCTTGATTGCCTTTTCGGTATGGCGGAGGTCGGCCCTGCGCTTTTTGACGATGATATCGTCACTGACTATCCGCGTAAGCTTGCGATTGCCGATGTTGTGCGCGAGAAGCTTCTCTCAAGGCTCTTTCAGGAAGTGCCGCATGAGATTGGCGTTGCGGTGAAGGATATCTACGAGTCGAAGGATCAGTGGGAGGTGTCGGTCGTAATCTATGTGAACAAGCAGTCCCAGAAAGGCATGGTCATCGGCAAGGGCGGGCAGAACCTCAAGTTCGCGCGCAAGGCGGCAGAACCGGAGCTTTCCGAGATGTTTGGGGTGAAGGTCCGTCTTGAGC
>JAFXEA010000015.1 GCA_017521065.1 Kiritimatiellia bacterium
TCCTTTGGGTTGTTTTTTTGTGCAATCGGTATTCTACCGAAAACCGTCAAAAGGATGTCGCATTTTTTTTTTGTCGTTTTGGGAAGAGCATCGCCAGAGTTCGAAAAATGGGTAAACTCCAGTCCCCTTTGGGTTTGACTCAAAGCGTTTGACTATGATATCATGTTAAGCAGTAAGTGAGGGGATATTATTCCTCATCTGCCCTCATCTGCGGAACTGCGGTGTTTTAAAACAAAAAAGGAGATACACCTATGAAAAGATCACTCGTTATTTTTGCTGTGGCAACCACGGCATTTTGTGCATCGGCGAAAGATGTTTATGTATCGCTTTCGTCGGGAAAAAATAAAAACGCAGGCACCAAGGAAGCCCCGTTCAAGAATATATGGAAGGCTGTGGAAAAGGCTCAGCCCGGCGATGTTATTCATGTGGCCGAAGGTAATTATCCCGGCAAGATGAAGTGCGGTTGGGTTCAATTGGATAAGCCTGTCAGCCTTGTCGGCGGATATTCCTCCGATTTTTCAGTGCGCGATCCCCTTAAACATAAGACTATGTTCCAGCCCAAGAATGATCAGAATGACAAGAAGGGCTCTGCGATGGCACTCATGCGCATCGACTTCAAGAATCAAAAAGGATTCAAGATGCTCATTGACGGTCTTATCTTCGATGATGGCTTTGCATCCAGCTATCATGAAACAAAAGGTAAGCCTGAGGGGTTTGATACCGGCATGTGGCTTGAGGGCCCCGCTATGAATAAGCTCCGCGATAAATTTCCGTCCGCTAACCGCTATTCGCTTTTTGCGACTCTTGGTTACGGTACTGCAGGGGAACTTGAAATTCGCAACTGTACCTTTGTCAACGGCTCCAATTTCGGTGTCAACATTAACTGGTTCGAAGGTGAAGTCAAGATGAAGAACAATGTGTTCTGCAACAACCGTATGATCGGTGCGAACGTTCAGAGCTCCAACGGCCAGCCGGGCAAGGTGAAATGGGAGTTTGAAAACAATACTGTTCTTTTCACCTGGAGCCGTTTGAATGATCTTGCCGATATGGGCTTTGGTGTGCGCGTCAACGCCAATGTCGAGGCAGAGATCGAGAACAATATTATCGGACTTAATGTTCTGACCGGTTTTGATAACACGAAGGGCAACGGTAAGACAAAGAAGATTCAGTTGGATGGTAATGTGTTTTTCCTTAATAGAGAGTCTGATGTTCAGATGACGGTCTCGCCTTCGGTAGCCAAGGTTCGTGTTGACGGATTTGAGGATCTTGAAGGCACTGACGGTATTGAATCAATCGAGGACAATGTTGATCTTGCAGATCCCAAGGTATTTGCGGGCCGCATCAATGCGAAATATCTCAATTCATTCTTGTCAATGAAGTATTCCGAGTCTACAAAGCTTGATGAGGGTAAGTGCAATGGACTTCGCTCTGTTCTTGGCCTTCCTCTTCAGGGGACGATCAAGACGACTTGCGATATGTACGCCAACCGCTATCCGATGGAAGATGCGCTAAAGTTGTTCGGCGCGATGGAAGGCAAGGGGGCGCAGGTAATCAAGTAAACGTTATCTTGAAATGTTATTAAAACATAGAGATAAAAACTCGCTGCGGTTTGAGTTGATCGAACCGCAGCGAGTTTGTGATGTCTCGGTGAATAATAGAATCCGCCGCGTGGGTGTCGTGAAAAAGCACATTGGTAAGTAGACAGGATTAACAAGATTAACAGGATTTGAAAGGAACACGAAAGTGATAAAGAAACTGATGATGCTTTGCGTTGCTGCGATTGCGGCGATGTGGGAATGAAGGGTCAGGGTCAGAGCTCATTGATACAGTAAAATTGATACAGTAGCCGAGTTTTTGGTATAACGCCCACATGAGAAAGAACAGGGTGATCGAGCAGAACAGGTTCTATCACCTTGTCAGCCGGCTTGCGCATCGGGCGTTCTTCCTTTACGACGAGGAGAAGGACCGCGCGGTTGCGCTGATGCGCCGCGTAGAGGCAGGAGTACAAGCTAGCATGAGTTACTGTATCAATAGAGCTGTATCAATAAGCTCTGACCCTTTTGCCCTCTTTTCCTACCCCGCTTTCATCACCGTGCAGGGACAGGCCCCCTCGGCACCACGTAGGGACAGGCCTCCTCGGTACCACGTAGGGACAGGCCCCCTCTGTGAGAAAGAAAATAGCCTGAGGCGCGGATGTGAGATTTAGTCCGCACAGTAATCTCATTTCATGATATTTGATTTAAATAGCATGTGAATGATGTGTTTTTTATAAATAACAAGGCTATGCCCTGGGGAGTGTCCCCGCGTACTACGAGGAAGAAGCGGCCGCCTTCCAGCCGAAGATCGGCGTCCTGGACGAAAACAATCGTCTGCGCCCGAACACAATTGTCGCCTAGACTTCTTCCTTTTTGGGCCTTATCCCTGCATGGCGTTTGCGGTAATTGGTGGGGGTCAGCCTGTAGATGCGCTGAAACGCCTTGACGAAATGCGACTGGTCGAAGAAACCGGCTTCGAGCGCAATGGCGGCGACTGTGTAGTCTGTTGTCTCCAGCATGTCCCTGGCCCGGTTCAGCCTGAGCCGCAGGGCGTATTTCGCCGGCGTCTCCTTGAACGTGTCCATGAAGATACGCCGGAAGTGGGTGACCGACAGGTTCGTGAGACGCGCAAGCGTTTCGAGCGACGATGTTTCGCCGACATGTTGCGTCATCCGTACAAGCGCCGGCTGAAGTTTTGTGCGATCCAAATGCGAACTGTCGGCCTTTTCGGTATAGTAGAAGCCGCACATCGTGCCGATCAGGTTTCCTGCCGAATCGTGAAGGGGGAAGACGCTGTATATGGTGGGGTTTGGGGAACGGTCAACCGTGGCATAGTTTATGCCGCCTACAACGGGCTTCCCCGTCTTGCGCACCAGCGCGTCGCGGGCGAGACATTCTTGGCCTATCCGCTCCGGGAACAGATCGCTGGATTTTCTGCCGATGGCGTCGAACTCGTCCTTTAGAGCCGATATCTCGCAGTTGCGGACGTTCAGCGTCACGATCCGGTCGTTGACGTCCTTGATGTAGAAGCCGACGTTCGGCAGAGCGTCCATCATGCGCTTCACGTGCATGAAGTTCTGCCCGGCGCGTTCAAGAAACTTCCGCTGGAATTCAAGCTTGGCCTTTTTGCTGTTCATTTGCATGGACATATTATACACCAAATGGCAGGAAAATTACAAGCGGCCAATCGCGTGGTTGTGATATCCTTTATACCACATGTAGAAATAAGGTAGATCCATATTCGCCGCAACGAAAAGAATGGAAACGCAAGATGAAAAGAATTAAGCAGATAATGGCTATGCTGGCGCTGTGCATGGCCTCGTCGGCTTGTGCCGTGCCTGCGGCCGTCCAGCCCTGCTGGAAGCTCGATTTCGCTTCCGGCCGTCCACACATGAACTGGTGGAGCATCGACAGGACGAACAATACCTGTTCGCTTGACTACGTGACGGATGCCGCCACCGGTGGCCAAGCGCTCCAGTTCGACTGGAACAGCAAAGGAACGTGGCTCCTCCTCTGCCAAAGCCCGCTGGCCGAACCCATTCCGCCATTCGACAGGATGCTCGTGCGCGTCAAGCTGTCGTCCGAAGTGCCTCTGCCCGACATCCGCGAATGTTGCGTTCGTGTGACGGACGCCGATGCCGAAAGGTTCACCATCTCGGACGGCCGTTCACAGAAGCGGATCTGGCGCGCGTCGGGAGAACGTGAACTGTCGATTCTGGTCGACGAAAAAGCGATCGCCCACGCGAAAGTCTATCGTCCTTCCACAAACACGAACGGGCGCATCGACTTCCCGCTGAAGGATCTCGGGCTATACTTCCGGTTCCCCGACGAGGGTGCCGCGCCCATGCGCATCACCTTCAAGGAGATTTCATGCACTCCGCTGCCGAAGGTGGAGGTGGCGGCGCTGCCGGAATTCGGGCTTTTCAAGCCCCTGTACGATGCGGCGGAACTCCCGATGCTCATGCCGCGCAGCGGCGTGTCCGTGGATCGCGTGCGCGACGCCGCCACGGGCTGTACCGCCATCGAATTATCGGGCAGGCGCGTGCAGCAGGACTTTGGTTTTGAATTCTGTCTCTACGGCGGCGCACAGGGTGCGCTGGCGCCCAAGCTACCGGTCTGCGAATCTGGCGAACTGGTGATGGATGTCGTCAACAGCCATCCGATAGACCGGATGGAATTGCGGGTTGTTGACATGTACCGCAAGGTCCCTGCGCTTGCGGTGGATACGCCTGAACTTGCCGTTCCCGGAAGGCACACCATTGTGGCGGCTTTGCCGAAGGACTTCGAAAGTTTCGCGCTTTCAGGGATAGGCTTCCACACGATTCAGCCGGCAAGCGGCACCGTGGCGCGCGTGACGCGCACCTCCATGCGCTACCGTGCGCGTCCGGCAGATACGCTCGCGCTCGAACTCGATACGGGCACGTTGCCGCGTGTCGTCACGCCTGAAGCCGCGTCGCGCGGCGTGAAGGTGGGAGTCTGCAACATCACGGACCGGGCGCAGTCCTTCGACGTGACGCTGCGTCTCGCGGATTTCAGGGGCGACGACGCGGGGTGGAAGATTACGGAACGGATGTCGTTCGCCCCCGGCGAGACGAAGACGTTCACATGCCCCGTTCCGGACCGCTTCGGCGTCTATTATATGGAGATGTCCGTCTGTCCGCCCGGAGGCGAAACGCAGGACGTCGCGGAGCGCAGACGCTCGTTCGCCCATTTCAAGCCCACGGGGGCGACACCTGAAGTCAAGGACGCGCCGGGGTTCTGCTTCGGGAGCGTCTGCCATCTCAATCCCTATTTCGGAAACGAGGCGGAAATCGTGCGGATGGCCGATGCCATGGCGCAGATTGGCCTGAAGATAGTACGTACGAACTTCAAGCCGTATTCCGCGTTCGCCTACACCTGGTACGACAAGATGGTCGATATCTTTTCCGCGCGCGGTATCAACTTCGACTTCATCCTCGACGCCTGTACCTTCCCGGACGGTTCGCCGGACATTGAAAAGAGCCTTGCGCTGTACCGGCCCGGCTTCGCGCGCTACAAGGGTCGCGTCAAGTACTGGGAACTGCTGAACGAGCCGGATCACAGCTGGAAGCCCAACATGCCGATCACGGCGGCGGGCTATGCGGAACTCGCCCGCTGCACGTCGGCGGAGCTGCGCCGGATCGATCCCGCCGCGCAGTTCATGAGCGCGGGCTTCTGCTGCTTCGAGAGCAAGACGCAGGGACATTTCCAGCACGATGCGATGGCCGCCTGCTGGCGGGTGTTCGACCTCCACTGCTTCCACGGCCACCACCGCTATCTCGAGTTCCGCAGCGTAATCGACGACAAGCTCCTGTCGCTTCGCCGGGAGGCCGGGGTCGAAATCCCGTGGTACGCCAACGAAACGGCGCTCACGACGGCCAATGGAATCGGCGATCGGGTACAGGCCGAGGCGCTCGTCAAGAAGCTCCTTTTCGCATGGAGCCGGGGGGCGAGGGGGTACACCTGGTATAACCTGCGCGGCAAGGGCGAGAACATGATGGACAACGAACAAGGCTATGGCATGCTGACCATGCGCCTCGACCCCAAGGCGGTGTACTGCGCGTGGAACGCACTTACCGGTATCTGCCGCAACAAGGAGTTTCGCCGTGAGATTTCCTGCGGCGACGGCAACCGCTGTTTCCTGCTGGGTAGCGCGGAGGGGGAGGTCGCGGGTCTGTGGCGCGAGAAGCCCGGCTCCCGTCGCATCGCGTTGCGCACGGCGGCCGCGACGGCCGAAACGGCGGACATCTTCGGAAACCGTGCGCCGTGCGCGGTCGCGGACGGGCGCATCGAACTGGACATTTCAACGGAGCCGGTCTGGCTCATCCTGCCGCCGGACTCCGGATTGACATCAAACTGAGCGGAAAACGAAAGGAGCAACACGAATGAGATACATTACTCTGCTTGCGGTCCTAGCGATGGCCTTGCTGGCGCCGCAGATCGCCGCCGGAGCGACGGACATCTACGGCAATGAGATAAAGGAGGTTGACGGCGTGACGTACCAGTACCTCGTCTCCGGCAACCCGGAGACGGCGGCGACGGTCAACAGCAGTCCGCGGTCGTCATCCTCCACTTCGCTTGTCTCGGGCACGCCGCCCAAGGCGACGGCATCCGTCTCGCTGGAGGCGCGGTTCCGCACTTGGCTGGAATCCCTGGGTACAGCCTTGAAATCAACCAAGTTCCATCATTTCATAATCACCTTCCACTAAAACACCTCAAGAACGGACATTCAAGATGAACCTCACAAGACAATTCACATTCGCCGGTACGCTTGCCGCCGCCATGGCCGCAGTCGCCGTGCCGGCCGTTCCGTCGGTTGATACCGTCACCATGGCGCAGCCGGGCCCGACCCGCCTCGTCAACATCGACTATACGCTCTCGGGCGCGGATGCCGTCATCACGCTCGACATACAGACGAACGCCAACACGAGCGCGGGCGCGGACGATCCGGGCTGGACCTCCATCGGCGGCGAAGCGATCGGCAACGCCACGGGGGACGTGTGGAAGAAGGTGACCAACGACGGCACTACGCACCATATCAAGTGGCGCCCCGATCTCTCCTGGCCCGACCATATCATCGCCAATGGCGGCGCCCGTGCCGTCGTGACCGCGTGGTCGCTCGACAACACGCCCAACTACATGGTGGTGGACATCTCCGCCGGCGCACAGGCGAACTCGCAGAAGTACTACACCTCCACGAACTTCCTCCCCGGTGGACTTCTCGGCAATACGGACTATCGTACTTCAAGGCTCGTAATGCGCAAGATCATGGCCAAGGATGTGACGTGGACGATGGGGTCGACTCCCATGGAAGTCGGCTTTAATGGAACAAGAGACAAGACGCATCTGGTGACGCTGACCAACAACTATTACATTGGAGTGTTTGAGATTACGCAGACGCAATGGGCGTTGATCAAGTCAGACAACAAGTTCCCTTCCGGATTCAGCAATACCACTGACAGGGCGATGCGTCCGGTCGAGTCAGTGAGTTACAATGAAATCAGGCTTGCATCTTCGTTTTCGCTTTCAGGCGATTCGACGTTACTGCCGACCTACTCGTGGCCTCGCGATCCCAATCCTGCATCTTTCCTTGGACTTTTGTACGATAGAACCGGCATTCGTTTTGACCTGCCATCCGATGCGCAGTGGGAGTTCGCCGCGCGTGCAGGCAACGGCGATACGAAATGGGGGGATGGTACGATAATATCCGGAATGTACAGGGATAACGGAATTGCAGCACTCGGTCGTTACCAGTATAACGGCGGCAAGATCATCGGTAGTAGCAGTACGACCAATCCGGATTGCTCATGTGGAGCGACGAACGGTACGGCCATCGTCGGCTCTTACAAGCCTAATGACTGGGGGTTGTACGATATGCATGGAAACGTTTCGGAATGGTGTCTCGATTGGTACGTGGAAGATATTGTCGCAGTCGGACACGATGGCGGTGTCAATATCGACCCTTCAGATCCGGCGGCAGCGTTATTCGGTACGGCCACTGCCTACCGTGTAACGAGAGGTGGTCACTGGGGGCGTGAAGCATATCTGGGACGTTCGGGGATGCGGTCGTATGCTAATCCTGCGATACATGAGGTGCAGTCTAATTCACATCAGTACGGTTTCCGCGTCGTCTGCACGGCCGGTTTGCAGTAATTATCAGAGAAAGTCGGCTCAAGGTTTTATTTGAGTCGCATGGATCGGGCGGAGGATGTGCAGTTTTGGGTTTTGCACATTCTCTGCCCCTATCTTCCGTCGAGATGATGAATACTAAAATCTTTGTCGCGCCGGCGTGATGGACATTTTCTACACTATTCCCACAGTATAAGTACAATCTGCATACGCATGTTTTTGATATTATCCTCAAGCATGAGTTTTAGGTGCAAAGAAAACATAATACGCAAAGGGCGCAGGTGCTTTGCGCTCTTTGCGTTCTTTGCGGCGATGACGGCGGCATTTGCGGGAGGGACGCAACTTGTTGCGTCCGAGGACGCGCAGGAGCGCGTCCCTCCCGTGTTCGAGGGGCGGCTTTCGTCGGAGTTCGAGACGGCGTATCTGTCGACGAGCGGGACATTGTGCGACACGCGGCCGACCTCGCTCCAGAACCTCGACTGGACGGTGCATCTTGGCGACTACGGCAAACTCTATGGTTACGCCGCGTTCCTGAGCATGCTTCATGACAGGCAGCACGA
>JAFXEA010000116.1 GCA_017521065.1 Kiritimatiellia bacterium
AGAGCGGACAGACCCAACCGGAAGGCGCCGCTCCGCTCATGAACGTACTTGTCGACGGTCTTGCCGTAACGACGCTGCCCCATGCCGTCAATATCGTGAAAGGCGATGCGAAGTCCCTTCTCATCGCGGCGGCATCCATTCTCGCCAAGACTGCGCGAGATGCGTATTGCATGGATATGGAGACCAAATATCCGGGCTATGGCTTCGCAAAGCACAAAGGATACCCGACAGCGGCGCATTTCGCCGTCCTGCGAGAACTTGGCCCGTGCCCAGAACATCGGCGTTCCTTCGGCCCCGTCTCACAGCTAACGCTATTTTAGGCCACTGTCCACAGGACCGCACAACTCCTTGGTGTTCGGAATGGGAACACTGAAATCTGTTATTTGGACTTGGAGTGGAATTCTTGCGGCGGCTCTTCTTCATTATTCGTGAGAAGAGCCAAAAATTTACGCGAATGCATCATAACCTGATCTTTGAAGCAATGCAAATGCTTTCGACTGCAAGACGGGCGGTGGCGAAGGCGATGGAGAGATTGTAGCCACCGGTAGGTCCATCGATATCGAGAACTTCACCGGCAAAATACAGTCCTGGGATCTTACGCGACTCCATAGTCTCGGGATTGACCTCTTCAAGCGCAACGCCGCCCATCGTGACGATAGCCTCCTTCACGGGGCGCACGGAAAAATCCCTCACCTGCAGGATCTCGCCATCAAGCTCCAGTTCAAGCGTCCAACGTCCTCTCCCTCCATCAAGATGGCGTGCGGCCCATCGTGTGCAATTGTACACGGCGGCGCCCGTAAGCCCCCATAGTTCGAACTCCACCTCGCCTGCCGTCCGGAAAAGCCGCTCCCCTCCGACAACGACGGATGCCGCTGCATTCTGCATGTAACGCGCCCCCGTACGCGAAAGCACCTTCCTGTCCCGGGTCTCGCATCCGGTAAGCCCGGCGCGCAGTGGAGCGACGCGAAGTCCAAGCGAGGAAGCGAACTTCTGTCCGTCACCTACGCTACCAGTCTTCGGAAACGAAACACCGCCCGTCGCCACGAGCACGTTCTCAGCCCACACGGTGAATCCGCGCGTCGCCACGATGAAGCCGTTCTTCACAGGCTGTATGCCGGTCACCGGACAGTTCGAAATAAGCGGAACCTCATTGTCGCGCAGCAGATCGCCGAACACATGCACGACATCGGCGGCCTTTTCGCTCGCCGGGAAAAGGCATCCATCCGCACGGCGCTTGATGCGCAGACCTCTTGCCCTGAACCCAGATGCAATCATCGACGGAGGACACTTCCTGATCGCCGGCGCGACAAAGGATGTGTCAGGCTCGCCTATGTCCTCAAGCATCTGTTCGGCGGAGATGTCCTTCGTGAAGTTGCAGCGTCCGTTCGCGGTCATGAGCATCTTAGACCCTATGCGGGCCTTGCGTTCGAACACAAGACAGCCAAGTCTCCTGTTTGCCGCCGCAACCGCCGCAAAAAGGCCTGCGGCCCCTCCGCCGATAATGGCTAGAGGAACGGGCCTGTGAGTCAGTTTTGGTCCGTTGCCAATCATTTCAGAAGGTATCCTATTCCGTACGAGATGAGCGCGACAGTCGTGGAGATGCCCGCCATCTCAAAGAATCCGCGCTTGAATGACGTATCCCTCGCCACGCTGAGATAGAAGTTGAAGAACGCTATTACGCCAAGGGCGCAAAGCAGCATCGCAATCAAGGCACAGGTCACGTTGGAGAAAACGAGATACGGCGCAACGAGGAGGAACACCGTTATGACATACGCGATGCCGGTGTACAGAGCGGCCTTCCCCGCTCCGCCGGAAGACTCTTCCGCACCATCGCTGTTCGCATGGGAATCGGCACGGGCGGAAAGGAACGCTGACGCCGCCATCGACATTGCCGCCGCAAGTCCGGTTATGAGGCCTGTCTTTGCGATTTTGACAGGATCCGATAGCGCAAACGTAAAGCCAGCCAACGCACCGGTAAGCTCCACAAGCGCGTCATTCAAGCCAAGCACTATCGACCCCATGTTGTTGAGCCGTTCATCGTTCAACAGACCGAGCAGTTCCGCTTCATGGCGCTCCTCATCCTCGGCAATCCTAGAGAGCTGGGGATATTCCTCCTGAATGCCCTTATACGTAAGGCTTGCGGAATTCTCCCCCTTCTCCATTAGTTTCAGCGCGAAAGTAAGACCGAACACGCGGGCATTGAAGACCACACGTGCGACCGCCAATCTGTTCACCTCACCCTTTTCGCCAAGCAGTTCCGATATTACCTGTGCGTGCGCGGCCTCGTCACGGCTAATATTCTCAAGAATTACACGGTTCTTCTCTTCCTTCTGCATCGCCGCAAGACGGCCGTACACAACGGATTCCGTCAGCTCGTTGGCGAGCTGTCCACGAAGAATTCTCTTGATATCGCAATTCATCTTTCCTCAACCTTTCATTACGGCAAGGTAATGCAAAACGACTTGCACCCCATTACCAGTTTGAAGCGTGAATTATAGCACATCGCCCACCGCAACACCCCTACCATCAACAAAATGCATTCTTTAACCTTTGGGTGACATAGGTGACATTAACCCTAAAATGGAATGCATTATTTAGGCTTCATCCCATTTATGCCTAATTAATAGAACTAAATAGTATCCCGTACCAAATCATATACATCTACTGCATAATATCAAACTTTTTCTCTAATCTTCCCGAGAATTAATCCGAAGTGAATTCTCATTTACTTCCCGGGTGGTTTTTGATATCATTTCCCGCCGTTGGGACAGATAGGCGCATGACGGATGTCGAGATGCGGTGTCGTGAACGCCAGTTGCCTCGACATTACGGCTGGAGCAGCAAGGCGCCTCAAGCTGAAATAAGCAGGAAACAGGGAAGGAGAAGGCAATGGACAAAACGATAGCGAAACATCTTGCGAAGCGCGGAATGACACCTACGAAACCACGCAAGGAGGATCT
>JAFXEA010000117.1 GCA_017521065.1 Kiritimatiellia bacterium
ACACGGACCGGAATTGCCGCGAGCCGTGAAGAGTATTTCTATTATGGCGCAATTCTTGCCATCAACAGGGCTGTGGAATGGCTGCGCCGTCGTCCTGAGTCTGATGATGCGGACTTTACGTATTCAGGCGGCAGCCAAGGAGGAGGGATGGGGCTCGCCCTTGTCGCCCTCAATGGCGGTTTCCGCAAGGCTACAATCGCAGTTCCTGCGATTACTGCGCATCTCTGCCACAAGATTGACGGACGCCAAGCCGGCTGGCCGAATCTGGTGAAGTCGCAGTTGCCGGAGAACATCGCCGCCGCAGAGCGCAACGCCCCCTATTTTGATGGAGTGCATTTCGCGTCGCTCATTAAGTGTCCGATCAGGTTCACCGTCGGGTTTACGGACACCGTCGCGCCGCCACACGCAGGTTTCGCGGCGTTCAACGTATGTCCATCGAAGGATAAGGCGATCTACGGCAGCATCGGTTTCGGCCATTCCACCAGTAAGGTCGAGTCATCGCGTATGTCCCGCTGGATTGAAGAGCCGTTCATTTCCGAAGGTAAACGCATTGAAGTCTATCCGCAGAGCTTTGATAACGGTGGATGGAAGACCGATGTGCAGTTTATGGATGTGATGGGATCTCCGTATCTTCTTGCGCATGGTTGCGGATTGCGAGTGCTTGATGCAACGGCGCGTGTCGATGTTCCTGAGGCAGGCGACTGGCGCGTGTGGGTGCGTTCGCGTAAGTGGACGGACGGAGCAGGAGCTTTCAAGGTCAGTGTTGGAAATACGGTCCTTTCGCGCACGTTCGGCGTGTCGCAGAGTGAATGGGCATGGGAGGACGGTGGCACCATCCGTCTTGAAAAGGGACAGACCCTGGTTGCGCTTAAGGATCAGGATGGCTTTGACGGGCGTTGCGCCGGTGTTGTGCTTATAAAGGACAGCAAGGAGGATTGTCCGCCTGTCGGTGCGTTGGATGCCCGTGTGGCGAAAGAGGATGAGACTGTTGACGTGGATTTCGTTGTCGTGGGCGGAGGTTTGCCCGGCACATGCGCCGCAGTGGCGGCGGCACGGCGCGGAATGAAGGTCGCGCTCATCCAGGATAGACCTGTCCTTGGCGGCAACTCGTCGTCGGAGATACGCGTATGGTCTGCGGGTGAATCGAAATATCCGCTCGTCCGCGAACTGCGCGGCTGGTTCATGAACCGCGATCCGAACATGGTTTTGTCTGATGCGAACCGCATGCGGATAGTGCAGGACGAAAAGACGCTGCATCTGCATCTGTGCACAAGGATGTTTGACGCAGAGACGGAGAACGGAAAAATCACTGCGGTCAAGGCTCTCGACTGGAAGCGGAACCGTGTCGTCCGTTTCCGCGCTCCGCTTTTCTGCGATGCGACAGGCGATGGTTGGCTTGGATATTTTGCGGGGGCTGACTGGCGCATGGGACGCGAGGCCCGTGACGAGTTCAACGAATCGTTCGCGCCGGAGAAGGCCGATGACCATACGTTGGGCGCATCCTTGATGTGGACGAGCGCTGCGGCGAACACGGATATCCCGTTCTCGGCTCCTTGGGCTGAGAAGCATGCTCAGGGTGAGGTGGCGGTACGCGGGGAATGGAACTGGGAATATGGAATACGGCGCAACATAATCGAAGAGGGCGAGGCGATCAGAGACCGTCTGCTCCTTGCGATCTATGGAGCGTTCTCCCTTGCGAAGAAGGATCCGGTCAATTCGCGTCTCGTCTTGGACAATGTGCCGTTCCTGCTCGGCAAGCGCGAATCCCGCCGTCTCCTCGGAGATTGGGTGTATTCCGAAAAGGATGTCACGGAGAACCGCATTTTCGAGGACGCAATCGCCGCCGGTTCGTGGAGTGTGGATCTGCACTACGACAACTTCCGCCCGGGCGTGGATTTCCGCACTACATGCCAGCAACCTCACTATGGACGCTACTGGATTCCCTACCGCTCGATATATTCACGCAACATCTCCAACCTCTTCGTGGTGGGGCGTTGCTTCAGCTGCACCCATGTGGGGCTTGGCGGACCGCGCGTCGTGAATACGCTTTCCCAACTGGGTTGCGCAGCAGGCGAGGCGGCCGCAATGTGCAAGGCGCGTGGGTGCGCACCTCGCGACATCTGGAAGAAGGGGCTTGTCCGCGAGCTGCAGCGCAATCTCGGCGGCGACTTTCCCGGCAATCCCGATCCCACTACCAAGGATTGGATGATTGTGGACGACGAAACGCCAGGCGTTACGTTTGGGGCGAAGTGGAAAAGTCTCCACAATGCGAACGGCGATCAGGTTGGACAGTCCTCGCATTATCCACCGGGAGGAAAGGGATGGGGTGTTGATTTCGTCGACAGCCTCGGCGTTGGCGATGTGACATATCCGCTGCCTGTCAAAAAGGCCGGGAAATACAGGCTTCTGTGGCGCGTACCGTACATGCATTCTGCAAAAACCGAATCCGCGACGGTTCTTGAAATATCTTCGGCAGGCGATGTGAAGCGTATAACGGTGAACCAGAGCATCGGAACAGGAACCTGGCAGGAAGCCGGTGTGTTCGACTTCGTTCCCGGCGCCATGTTGAAGATAATTGCGTCCAAGTCCTATGGTGTGGTAATCGCCGACGGCTTCGCCCTTGTGCCGCAACCATGAAAGTAATCGCTCTGTGAGAACAGAGACCCTGCCGATTACCTTTTCTGTTTGAGGAGACCTTGCGGAGGTTTCCTCAGTTTGATATAATACGCGCGTTTTTTTAGTTGTTTATAGAAAGTTCAGTAGATGGCTATAGTTATCGGTCTTCCGAAAGGAAGTTTGCAGGAATCAACCTTCGCGCTGTTCAAGCGTGCGGGGTTCAATGTCTCATGCTCGTCGCGGAGCTACATTCCATCCATCGACGATCCGGATATCAAGTGCCGCCTTCTTCGTCCGCAGGAGATGAGCCGCTATGTGGAGCTCGGGCTTCTTGATGCCGGCATATGTGGATACGATTGGGTGTATGAGAACGGGTCTGATGTTCAGGAGGTCTGCGAGCTCAACTACTCCAAGGCCACGTCCAATCCGGTTCGTTGGGTTCTTGCGGTTCCGAACGACTCCAAGATCAAGACGGTCAAGGATCTCAAGGGCAAGCGCATCTCAACCGAGGCAGTCGGTCTCGTGAAGCGCTATCTCAAGAAGAACGGCGTGAAGGCTGATGTTGAGTTCAGCTGGGGTGCGACTGAGGTCAAGGCTCCTGAACTCGTTGATGCAATCGTCGATCTTACGGAAACAGGATCCTCGCTCCGTGCGAACAACCTTCGCATTGTTGATACGATCCTTACGTCCACCACGCGCATGATTGCCAACAAGAAGGCGTGGAAGAGCGCGGCCAAGCGTGCGAAGATCGAGCAGCTCAAGATGCTTCTTCTTGGTGCTTTGGATGCCCAGAAGCGTGTGCTTCTCAAGCTCAACGCCCCTGCGAAGAATCTCGACAAGATCGTGAAGGTCCTGCCTGCGCTCCATGCGCCGACGGTCAACAAGTTGAACGACCCTGACTGGTTTGCGGTGGAGACGGTTGTCGAGGAGCGCCTTGTGCGCGATCTCATCCCGTCGCTTCGTGCGGCAGGTGCCACGGGCATCATCGAGCTTGCCCTCAACAAGGTTATTTTCTAACAACACCAAGGTTCTGGCCAGAACGTAAACCAAAGGAGAAACAAAGATGGGTTCCATCAAGAAAAAGCGCCGCAAAAAAATGTCGAAGCATAAATACGACAAGCGCATGAAGGCGCAGCGTCATAAGAACAAGTAATTTTGTTCGAAGCAAAAGAAGAAGGCTCCGCTCAAAGTGGAGCCTTCTTCTTTGTGTATGTATGTGACGTTGATGTTTGCCGTTTGTTGATGTCACTATCTTTTCACGGTGCGGAGGATTTCCATCTCCACATACTCGTCGACGGGCTGGGATGATACGAGTTTCTCCCTGAGCGAAAGCATCCTGTATCTGGCAAGACGCAGCTCCGTAAGCGTGAAACCGCTTGCCGCCGCGGCGTTCTTGCGTGATTTCCAGTCGTCCCCGCCTCCACCGGCCTTTGCGACGATAAGATCGCGGAACCATCTTTCAATTACTGTGGACAGCATTATAGCCCACCCTGAATCGCCTTGGAAATTGCGGAGCGTGGATATGATCCTTGCAGGGTTTCGCGAGGCGAGGGCATCGGTCAACTCCCATATCTCTATATCATCTCCGCTTGCGGACGTTATGGCGGCGACGTCTGCAGCCGTTATGGTGTGGTTTCCCTCGCCAAGGTAAGTGCGCATCTTGGCGAGTTCCGATGCGATCGTGCGGGTGTTGGGACCGGTCTTTGCGATGAATGCGCGGTCGGCTCCCTGTTCAAATTCGAGATTCTCTTTTTTTGCGAGTTCCGGTAGACGCGCCAACGCCGCCGCAGCACGGTCCTTTGATCTGTCGGGAATCGAGCAGTCCTTTATTTCGGCGATGTCCTTA
>JAFXEA010000118.1 GCA_017521065.1 Kiritimatiellia bacterium
AACGAGCTTCTCGGTGAAAGATGTCTTTATGTCGGCGGTGCCACAAACCGGCGCGATACTGCATGGAATGCGAAGTCCCCAAGGTTCGCGGTGCCGAAAGGCATTGGCAGGTGCAGAGTGCAGATGAAGGTGTATTCCGACAAGATGCTTTCCGCTGCCAAGGAGCCATTGTCCGACATATCGTGCGAACGGTGGCAGAATGCGGTCTACTGGTACAACGGTTCCGGCGAAAAGATCGGAGCCGGACCGTTCACCTATTTCACCGCCGGTGAAGGGCGCTTCGCCGATGCCGTTTCCGAACTGACGGTCCCTCCTGATGCGGTTGCAGGCGCATTGAGGTTCGGGTTCGACAGCCCGAATGTCGGACCCGGCGAGAAGGTCGCTTTTGCGGATGTCGCGATTGCCGTTCCCCCGGATTACAGGCGCCATGTGCGCCGTGCCTCTTTCGTCTCGGAAATGCGCGAGGGCGGAGAAATCTCGTGGTGTGCAGATGCTCCGCGTGGAACATCCGTGCGCCTCCAGTGGCGAGGCGCCGACAACCCCAAGAAACTTTCATCCCTTCCGTTCAGGGGGCCGGACGGGACGGAGAGTACCGCATATTCAGGGTCTTTCAGGGCGGATGCTCCCTATGTGCAGTATAGGGCGATACTGTCTTCTGACGGATGTTCCACCCCGGTGCTGAAGAGTGTTGCTGTGGGGAAGCGTATCGACTCCGATTGGCTCCATGCGATCGACGATGCGCCTCCTGAAGTATGGCGCGCAATGGATTCGCCGACGCAGGACAGGTCTCCGCGTCTTGCGTTTCTTGTCCGCGACGAGTCGTGCGTTGACTGGGGATCGGTCAGGATAAGCGTCGATGGAGAAGAGGCGACGGAGCGTTTTGTTCGCGATGGCGACATTCTCCGTGAACGCCAGCCGCGCAGCGTCCCGTATTCCGAAGGGATTCACAGGGTGAAGATAACGGCTTCGGACTGCCGCGGCAATTCGGTCGTTTCGCAGAAGATATTCTATGTCGGCAAGGCGCCGGACGTTCCCGGATGCACTCTCCGGGAAGACGGGATGACGCTCGTGGACGGCAAGCCGTTCTTCCCGATAGGTCTGTACGGCATGTGCGCAAGGGAGTTCAACGGCAACAGCCTCGACAAGGCATTCGCGGACATCAAAGCGGCGGGATTCAACTTTGCCCAGACGTACGGAAAACCGTACGCGGATGAATTTCTCGGTTCTGCGCAAAAGTATGGCATAAAACTGTGGGTGGCATGGCGTAAGCCCGATTCCAATTTCATGGATAAAGGGCGTGGATTTCCGCAGGTGCTCGCATGGTACCTCGGAGACGATACGTCTGAACACGCAACGCCTCAGGAGGTGCGCGACCGGCATGACAATGTGACGGCGTTGGATCCGCATCGCCTTACGTGCCAGGCAGATGTGCTGAGTCCGCACTGGCAGGTATCCAGATATGCCCGGTATGTGACCGCGACCGATGTGTTCATGCCCGAGATATACCCGGTGCGCGAACAGAAGGGGCATCCCAGCGACGTCACGTGCGTGGCCGACACCGTGTTTGAGATGAAGCGCATCAAACGGGACATGGCGCAGTTCGGCGACGGCAAGGTACGTTCGTGCTGGCCAATTCTCCAATGGTTCAAGGGATGGGGCAACTGGCACCATTTCCCGTCCCGCGAACAGCTATTCGCCACAAGTTTCGCCGCCATAGTCCATGGCGCGAACGGAATCACCTGGTACACGTACGGCGGTTTCTACGACAAAAAGCGCAAGAAGTCGAACGAGGGCGTGACCTCGACCCCGGAAAGATGGCGCGACATCTGCGACCTTGCCGGTTGGCTCAGGGAACTTTCGCCAGTGCTGCTGTCCGGTTCGTGCGAGCAGCCTTCCGCCGCAGAGGTGCTTTCTGGGCCTAAGAAGGATGCCTGCGGCGAGATCCCCGTTACGGCGCTTCTCAGACGCCATGGCGGCAAGGCGTATCTTATTGCGGTGAATGCCGCGCACGAGAAAGTACGCGCTCGATTCAGGCTCGCGAATGTAGGATCGCAGGCGGAAGTGCAGCGGGAAGGGCGCAGTGTACTCTGCCCGCAGGGCGTGCTTGAAGATGATTTCGCTCCGTTTGGAGTGCATGTTTACTGTATAAACGAAAGGGACTGACAATGAAGAGACTTGCGTTCATGGGGCTGCTTGCCTCCCTTCACGCGATGGCGGCCGACACGGTCGTTTCAGGCGATATGCAGATCGAAGCCGGAACGATGTACGAGATCAATGTCGGCAGCGGTGACACCGTCACATATTCCGGATCGATATCCGGTAAGGGCGGCGTAAAGAAAACCGGCGCCGGGACGCTTGTCTTGTCCGGTGCGAATACGTTTTCGGGCGGAATAGGGCTTTCAGGCGGTAAACTTGTGGCAGGGGCATCAGGAGCGTTGGGAACAGGCCTTGTCGATTGCACAGGGTCTTCAATAGAGTTTAATGCGACAGACGGTGTCTTTCCGAATGATTTCAAATTGGGAAACAGTTCGGCTACTCCTCCTACTTTTGCCCAGAACACAACACTGAACGGCAAAATTACATTGCTGAGAGAGCATAACTTTTATCAAAACTCAGAAAAAGCGGTGTTCAACGGCGCCATCGACGGCAATAAGAATATAATCTATCAAACGGCTGAAACCGCCACGTTCAATGGGGCTCTCGCATTGGCCAATTTGTATGGCGGTAGTAGATACGTTCATACCGGCGTGTTGGAGCTGTCAAATCCCGACAATAGGATCGGCACCATATTGCTCATGCGCACAAAGGTGCGATGCCTTGCAGCCAATGTCATGAAAGGGGCCATCCTTACTCAACGGGGCAAAGATCAGTCTTCTGCCGCGAAGCTTTATCTTCAGGGCTTTAATCAGACGGTAAAGGCATGTTCGTATGATTCTTCAAATGGCACTGTGGATAAGGGAGGTGAGATAACATCTGATTCGCCGGCTACACTTACTATCACCGGAGCGGGGGCGGACAAGACGGAGTTCACGTATTATTCATTCAGCGGTCCGGTGTCAATTGACATCAATGCAGATGCGGCTTTCACGCAGCGGTTTGGTGGTCGCGCGAGTACGATGACCGGCGATATCAAAGTGACATCCGGCGGGTTTGAGATAACCGGTGCTTCTTCATTCCCGAATGTCGGAAGTGTTGTCGTCTCGGAAAACGGTAAACTTAACCTGAATTCAACTGCGAGCTATGCTCTGCAAGGTGTGACAAGCCTGGTTCTTTCAGGGACTCTGACTTCATCGACACAGCCGTTTTCTGACGGTAATGTTGATTTGGTCGTTTCAGGTGAAGGAGCATCGCTTTCACTTCCCGCCGAATCTCGCCTTACGCTGAAGTCTCTTACTGTTGCCGGCGTCAGCTTGGCGGGTGAATTTCACGCCGGCGATGATTCATGCCCTTGGCTTAAAAGCGGTGAGCTTGTCGTGGCGAAGCATGAGACGGTTGATTCGTGGACGGGTGCGGCATCAGATTCCTCGATTGCAGAAGCGGGGAACTGGGCGTCAGGAACCGTACCTGATTTTACCGGTTTCTGCACACCTACATTCTCTTCTGCAGACGCAGTTGGTTTCGTGTCCACAGTGGATCGCCCAGTCGCGTTTGCCGGTTTGAACCTGTTGGCAAGCAGCTTTACGTTTGCAAAGAATGGAGAGACCGCGCTTCTTTCCGTAGGAGCGGGAGGTATAACTGGGACATCCCCGGCAGAAGACGGGGAGACCGTTAACTATGTCTTTGAGACTCCGATTCGGGTTACGGATACGCATATATGGAGTCTTCCCCAAAAAACGGTGTCCCGTTTTCTTGGAGGCACGACGGCGGTTGTCCCCTTCACCAAGGAAGGCGATGGAGATATGGTTGTGTCGGGCGGGAACGTGTGGGATGCCCGTATGGACATGAACAGCGGTAACTTTACGCTGTCGGGTACGGTTACGACGTCAACCGGTGTCGAGAGCGGAAAGACCCCCACTTTTTATGCGAAGATTGGTGGGGTGACCACCGGAGCGGCTGTGAATTACATGTATCTCAGCAACGCTGTGGTAGAGAAAGCGTTCTCGGTTAAGATGGCGAGTAGCTCCTCAAGCTACTATTTCCGTGCGCAGCCTGCTTCGACAAATATATTCAAGGCGTTTTTCCAGTCGGCTAATGAGTCCAATCAGAAACTGTACGTAGCCGAAGGAAGTGAAGTGCGGATTGAGGGCGGCGCTGATTTTCCATGGGTGTTCATACAGGGCGGATATGGCACGGTTCGGTTCTCGGGGAAGCCGGTTACCTACTATAATAATGCGGATACCGGTTACTATGTCGGTGGCGGCGGCACTGCAGTCTTCGAGGTGGGTACAAATACCATAAGGCATCTGGCTGTCCGCGACGATGGCGGCAGAGTGGATTTCATGGTTGATCATGTGTGCGGTCTCGGTGACTATACTTCATTCTACATGACAGGCGGACTCAGAGGCAGGAACGGTTCTGTTCTTGATATCCACGGCACCAGGCAATGTCTCGGCATGATGAAGGTCCGTGACAAGGCTGTTGACGGCGTGTATATCGGGCGTTCTAAAATCGTCGGCGATATGGGTTCGATTCTTCTGATTACGAACAATGTTACAACGCGTTCTTCGCTTGTCGATCATGTGCCGTTCGCAGGGGGAATCTCGCTGAAGTTCGATTCGCCCGGAACAATGATGCTGACGAATGCGATAAGTTCATCGTGCGGCAGACTGGAAGTGGAACGCGGGACGGTGACGCTGGCGCATGACGCGGCATGGACGAACGTGAGCGAGGTGGCCGTTTCCGGCGACGGCCGATTGGTGGTGGATGCGCAGGAAGGTGTCAGGGCACAGCCGGTGTTCGGCAAGGAGGCGACACTCAGTTTTGCCGATAATGGTGTTCTGGACATAGCGGACGGCATATCCGTGCGCGTCAAGCACCTTTTTGTCGGCGGGGTCAAGATGCCGAGAGGAGTCTACGGCTACAGCCGCGTATCAGACGAGAATGTCAGAAAGCATTTCGCGTCGGATTCCACCGGTGTCGTCAGCGTCCGTGGAGAGGGTTCGTTCACGGTTACGATACGATAGAGCCGTCTGCGGAGGCTTCCGGCGGATATGGTGTATAATATACAGACACAAGGAGCGTGTGATATGTCCAAGAAGGCAAAACTTTTAGCGACGCGCAAGGAATTCCTGTCAGGCGCGGCTGCGGTCGGCGCGGCACCGTTCGTTCGCACGTGGGGGGCTGACGGCGGCAAGCCATTGTGGAAGGCCGGGCTCATGACCGACACCCACGTGCACAAGACCATGGAGAGCTGTTCTCGTGTACGCGCGGCGTGTGAACTGTTCGCAAAGCACGAAGTGGATCTTGTCGTGAATTGCGGCGACATCGCCGAGCTGTATTACCCTACGGGATTCCAGTCTCTGCGCAAGGTGTACAGCGAGAGCTTCAGGGACAGGAAGCTCGAGGAGGTGTGGGTGTACGCCAATCATGACCGTCTCCGCAGAAAGGAACCTTGGCAGGAGGTGATGAAGGATGTCCGCCGTCTGCTTGAGATACCGCACGAACCGTATGCGTCCATCGATTTCAAGGGATATCCGCTGATTGTGTTCCCGCAGTGGCTCAACTATGAGCGCGCAAAGGCGATGCTTGATGAAGCGTGCGCGAAATATCCGGGCAAGCCGGTTTTCGTGTTTGACCATGTCCCTCCCCGGGGAACCACCGACAACTCCATCACATGGGGTTCTTCGGAACGCAGGGAATTCTACGCAAAGTATCCTCGTGTGGTCCTGTTCACCGGGCACGCCCACGGGTCGCTGCGAAGCGAACTGAACATATGGCAGGGGGACTTCACCACTGTCAGCCTCGGATGCCTGAGCTGATGGGGCGGCCATGCCGTAGGCGGTGCGCCGCGGGGCAAGCCGTCGCATGACGTCGCATTGATGGAGGTCTATGCCGACAGGCTTGTCGTCAGGCGCTTTGACGTCCGCGACGGCAGGGAGTACACCGATGCGCCGGTATGGACCATTCCGCTTCCGTTCAATCCCGCGACGGCTCCGTACCGCAGGGATAGGACAGTCAGGGCGGAGCCCGTACCGCAGTTTGCCGCCGGAGCGAAACTTTCTGCGGAGGTGAAGGGAGATCCCTGCGAGCGGCTTGAGATATCCTTCCCGAAGGCTGAAGGTCCGCACGGGGTGTACATCTATCGTCTTGAGATTGAGGACGACAAAGGGTGCAAGCTTGCCCGTCAGGACGAGTTCGGGCAGTTTTGGCTGCCGTCGCATGAACGTCAGCCGATGTTGACCTATTCGCTTTCCTCCGGGTATTTCGATGCAGGCCGCACCTATCGGATTGTCGTGACTCCGGTCAACTGCTTTGGTGTCGGCGGACGTCCGATATCGGCGGAGGTTAAGGCGGTGCGGTCGGATGGTGCGCTCTTGTGGGAAAGCGTCGATCCGATGAAGGAATGCCGGTTCATGGCCGGACTGTCAGGCGGAAAGCCTGTGCCGGTCAAGGACGGGTGGTATCAGATGTCAGGAGGGAATCACCGCATGGAGATGCCGCCTGAGGTGTGGAAGGGAAAAGCGGGCACGAGATTCCGGTTTATCGTCGATCTTGAAATGGAGCAGCCGGGCACGAGGACGTGGACGATCGTGCTGCGCAATCCGAATCCTCTGAAAAACGCGAATGCCCGCATTGCGACGCCTCGCGGAAAGTCCGGGAAGCAGCGGTATGTGATCGAGTTCGCCAAGCAGGGGAATGATTTCAGGTATTATCTGCTTATCCGCGAAGGCGAAGCGGGCAGACTGCGCATCAACTATGCGCGTATGGAGCGTTTGCCTGAAAAAGCGCAATAATGCGGACAGTGGCGTAAAACACTGACCGATTGCCGTTCTTTGGTGTCCGATGTTTGCGTACGGATACGCAAAATGCTATACTTCTACCTTTAAGAAAAGGAAGACAAATGGATATCAAAGGTTTGACCACCGCTCAGGTTGAAGAGAGCCGTCGTCTGCACGGATCGAATCTGCTTACTCAGGTTCCGCCGCAGCCATTGTGGAAGAAGTTCATTTTCGGATTCAAGGATCCAATGGTGTTGATTCTTGTGGTCGCATTTCTCATTCAGCTCGTTCTTTTTCTCTGCGGAGTGACGGAATGGTATGAGCTGGTGGGCATATTGACCGCCATTGTCATTTCTGTTGCGGTATCTTCATACAGTGAATTCCGTCAGGAGCGCAAGGCCTCGGCACTGAAGGCTGAAGAGCAGGCGAAGGAGCGCGTCAAGGTCGTACGTGACGGCGTCCTTGCGGAGTGCGCCGCCGGTGAAATAGTCGTTGGCGACATCGTGTTCCTGCAGGCAGGCGACAAGATCCCCGCTGACGGCGAGATTGCGGAAGGTTCGCTGATGGTCGATCAGGCGGTCCTTAACGGTGAGACGGAAGAAGCTCCCAAGGAGCCGTGCGCCGAAGCGGGTGAGGCCTACGATGTGAAGGATTTGCTTAACCGTAATTATGCATACCGCGGAACGGTCGTATGCAGTGGCGAGGCCAAGATGCTTGTGAAGGTAGTAGGAGACAGGACTCTCTTTGGCGCTCTTGCGCTGGAGGTTCAGGGCGCAACGCGCGCAACTCCGCTGCAGGTGAAGCTTGCCAAGCTTGCCGGACAGATATCCACTGTTGGATACATCGGTGCGACGGCAATCATTCTGGCGATCCTCGCAAAGGCGATCCTCGCAAAGGCATTCCTTTCCGGCGCGTTGCCGGAAAACGGCATGGGATGGCTCCGCCTTGGCGCTGATGCTGTCACGGTCGCCGTGACGATCATCGTCTGCTCCGTGCCTGAAGGATTGCCGATGCTTACTTCCATGCTCCTTTCGATCAAGAGCCTTCAGATGGCGAAGGACAATGTGCTTGTCAGGAAGATCAACGGACTTGAAACGGCGGGCAGCCTCAATATCCTCTTTACCGACAAGACGGGCACCATCACCGAGGGCAGACTTTCGGTCGTCGATCTTGCAACGGGAGCTGTCGAAACGTTCGGGACGTTCGACGCTCTGCCTTCTGGGCTCGCCTCTGAGGTTCTTTCTGGAATCGGCATAAACAACAGCGCATCCGTCAGCGACGGCGCTGTCATTGGCGGAAACAGCACCGACCGTGCGCTGATGACGTTCCTGAACGACGCCGGTGCGGCGGGGAGAATTTCGAAAGAGAACGTAGTCTCCTTTGAGGCGTTCGATTCCGCCAAGAAATATTCGAACGTCGTTCTCAAAGGTAAAGACGGGAATGTGATGTTCGTGAAGGGTGCGCCGGAGAAGATCGTTCCGCGCTGCACACGCTATCTGACGGCGAAAGGGGAGTCGAAACCGTTTGCCGACACTGCCGCCCTGACGGAGTATTTCAATGTTCAGGCATCGCGCTCGATGCGTCTTTTGTCCGTGGCACGTGTTGAGGGCGGAACTGAGGATGGTGAATGGACGCTCGTTTGTGTGTTGGCGATCCGTGACAATGTCCGTGCGGAGGCGGTTACGGCAATCAAGGAAGTGCGTTCAGCGGGAATCCAGGTCGTAATGGTCACGGGTGATAGGAAAGAGACCGCCATGGCCATCGCGCGTGAAGCCGGACTCCTGACGGAGACTTCCGATGTGGTGTGGACTTCTGCAGAGCTTGGCGAAATGAGCGATGACGAAGTGAAGGCGTCCCTGCCGTCTCTGCGCGTCGTCGCCCGCGCCCTGCCGTCGGACAAGAGCCGTCTGGTGCGTCTTGCGCAGGAGCTTGATTTTGTCGTCGGCATGACGGGCGATGGCGTGAACGACTCCCCGGCCCTGAAGAAGGCTGACGTCGGCTTTGCAATGGGCAGCGGCACGGAGGTTGCGAAGGAGGCTGGGGACATAACGATCCTCGATGACAACTTCATCTCGATTCGCAAGGCGATCCTCTACGGACGTTCCATGTTCAACTGCATCCGTACGTTCCTGGTGTTCCAGCTTACGGTCAACGTGGCGGCGGTTCTCGCCTGCACGATAGGCCCGCTTGCTGGGCAGAACGTCGTTCTTACAGTCGTTCAGCTTTTGCTTGTCAATATTGTGATGGATACGCTGGCGGCGTTTGCGTTCGGCTGCGAACCTGCGCGGGATGAGCTCATGAAGAACCGTCCGGTGCCGCGTTCTGAAGGGATTGTAACAAAGAAGATGCTTGCGCAGATCATCTGCGGTGCGGCTGTCATCTCTGCAATTGTTCTGGTACTGCTTTGGCAGCCGTGGGAAGACCAAATGCCATCTTCGAATACAGTCAGGACCATGGTGTTTGCGACGTTCATGATGGCGATCGCGATCAATGCGTTCTGCGTCCGTACTCCATCGCTCAACATCTTCCACGGGCTTTCCCAGAACAAGATGTTTGTGGCCATCATGTCCAGTGTGTTTGTGTTCCAGTACGTTGTCGTCACGTTTGGCGGCAAGGTGCTGGGTTGCATTCCTTTGAGCGCGGCGGAATGGGGCTGCTGTGCGGCATTGGCCGCATTGGTGCTGCCTGCCGACCTTATCCGCAACCTCCTGTGTAGACGGTGAGGTTGCGAAAGGTCTGATTGTCATTTCGTAAGCTTGGCGAATTCTCGTCGGGCGGCGGCCATGTCAGCGAGGAACTCTTCGGAGGCGTGTAGCCTAGCATAGACGGCGCTTGCGACTGCGCGTGCCGCTTCGACGTCGCTCTTCCAGTGATAGCCGATGATGATGCGGCTTTCGCCCCATTCGTATCCGAGCTTCAGCAGTTCATTTTGGCGTGAAGGGTTGATTTCAGACGCGAGCAATCCCAGGCACCAGCCGCGCACGGTATGGCCGGATGGGTAGGATCCGTTGTTCTTGAGGTGCTTTTCATCTTCCGGGAAAGGGGTGCTTTCGCCGTATCTCACGAATGGGCGCGCGCGTCCGTATGTTTTCTTCGTGCGGACGTATGAGTGCATTGCGGTTATGACCCCTTTGTACAGGACTTTGTATATGGCGGGGGTCTTTTCACGGGAAATCTCAAGTCCGAAAGCCTTTGAGAATACTGGGGATATCTCATTGAAGAGATATGCAGCCTGCTCCACGGCTGTTTTACCGCGTTCGGTGGGGCGAATGGTCTTGCCCCAGAGATAGGCTGCGTAATCGCCTGCGAAAAGCGGAGATGTCCATCCCGGAGGCGGCGGAAGGAATTCCATGGGATTGGGCATTTCCTCGACTGTGAGATATTTCGGGGCGGATAGTTCCCTTCCGTAGTCCTCCAGCGATGTCGCGGCGGTTGCGGAGAACGTTGCCACTACGGCGGCAAGCGCGAACGCACCAGTCTGGATTCTGTTCTGGATGTTGAAAGTTGAATGGATCATCTGTCTTGTTCCTTGTTTGTTTTATGGGGAAAATCAATGCAGAATTATACCATATGCCCCTTGAGGTTTTGCAACTGTCTCTTTGAGGAATGATCTCGTTGATGTTGCTTTCCGCGGTTTCAGATCTACCGAGGAGACGATACGGTATACAGGGTTTAGACATGCTAATGTTCCATTGGTTTTGAGGGGGCTGTCGATCAGTTTGCGAGAGATTTCAAGAGATGCGGTATTGAAAGGATCAAAATCTGGTTTAATGATATTGATGGAGATTGTTTCACCAAGGAAAACATCCTTGAAGAGCAGATGCAAAGCGTGCTGGAAGGTGTGAGACGTACGGTTATGTGAATGTGCGGAATTTCCCATCCCCGTCAGGCGGAAAACCTTCTGATGGTCATATCTCAGGCACTTGAACAGAATCTGTATGCGGCTTTCATCGCCTTTGAGTGCAATTCTTTGAAGCAAGATGGCGGAATGTCGAGAAGCTTTGAGATGTCCAGAAATGGACAGAACGGGTCGATCCAAATACGTGTGACCGACATGTGGAATTCTGTTTTGATGTATGACGGAACATTACGATCTACCCTGATGGCCCGCAGAAAGCGTCGGATATGAAATGTTACCTTCATCCCACGGTCGCCACATCATGCTCCGAACAGAAGTGATCTCTGGATTGATGGCGGTAGAGGAGATGTTTGAAGATTTGCGATTCCCCCAAATCAGATTTCGTCCGCACCTAAATCTTGACTTGGAAATCGGGTTGTGCTATTCTTGCCGACTGTTTGGGGATGCTGAGCTGCGGCAGTGGGCCGTGAGCCATGCTCCTGCGATCCCTTGACAGGAGGTGAAGAATGGCAAAGAGAAAACCAGATTGCGGAATCGGCGGCAAGGCATCATCCATGATGCCGACAGCTGTGCCGTCGAC
>JAFXEA010000119.1 GCA_017521065.1 Kiritimatiellia bacterium
TCTTCCCTCGTCACCGCCGCCATCTCCGCCATCATCAGGGAATCCCACCGCCAATAGCAGGCGCCGAGATAATTCCAGTAGGCGATCGCCTCCGGCAGAATTTTGCCGTCCTTGCCGCGAATTCCGCCGCCGGACGATTCCAGCGCCTCGTAGCTCAGCCAGTCACCGTATTGGGAATTGCGGCACTCTTCCTTTATCGCCTCCATGTCGTATTTCGTTTCGTTCACCCGCGCCATGTATTTTTTCATGGCCTGCCAGTTCTCCCGGACTATGGTCTCGTCTCCGAAATGCACCCATATCCGGTAGGGGACGATAATCCCCGCGTCCGCCCAGCCGAAGCGCATGAGCGAACCGCCGAAGGTCCCCGACGGCGAAACCGACGCGAAACCGACGCGCGGATGCTGGGTGTCGACGACGTCACGCATCCATTTTCTCAGAAACGCCGCCGTATCGGCATTGAACGCGCCGGCTTCGGCGAAAACCTGCGTGTCCGCCGTCCATCCGAGACGTTCGTTGCGCTGAGGGCAGTCGGTGGGCACGGAAAGGTAGTTTGAAAGCTGCCCCCAGTAGACGTTCGCGATCAACCGGTTGAGCGCCGCGACGCCGGTCTCGATCTCGCCGAGCTCATGCTCCCTGCCGATCGAAGTGACAGGTATCGAGACGACGCTTTTTATTTCCACGTCATCGCTTGCCGTGACGCTGATATAGCGATAGCCGAAGAAAGTGTGACGGGGCATGTATGTCGCGAAACCGTCGCTCCCGGCGAACGTGATTTCTACGACCGAGCGAAACGCGCTTTTGCGCCTCACGCGCCTTCAGCACCTCGCCCATCGCCTCTTGCATCGACTGCTCGTGGCACTCCCCGATCACGCGCCATTCCCCGCCGCCGTACATGAAGGCGTACCCGGCCCGGGCCTTCCTGTCGCCTTGCGCCGCAGCGGCGAAGCTGCACCAGCGGTAGTCCTCGGGCCGCTCCGCGATTCCCGCCTCCCACGCATTGATGTCAATGTACGCGGACGTCCGCCACATCGTCGGCCTCTCCGCCGGGTGGTTCCGCTCGTGGTACCGCCCTTCGAACATCGTCCCGCTGTGCTCACGGCGCCCGTTGAAGGACATCGTGAAATGCTGCTTGAACGTCCGCATGAACTCCGCCGAGCTCCACATCCTGCGGAGAAACGAGGACTTGTACGCCTCGAAACGCGAAACATACTTCTTCGTCGGACGCGCGCGTTTGAAAAGCTCCTGCTCCTCGGTCTTGAGCCTGTTCCACGTCGCGACGACCTGCGAGAGCGACGCGTCACGGTAGAGAACGCGTATGCGGCGCAGAATCTCCCCTTCGCCGATCTCCTCCGCACTGGGCACGTAGATGAAGATGTGGAAATGGTTCGACATGAACGCGTAGGCCAGCACGACAACGCCACTGAACTCCTCTACGCGACGCATCAGCGCAACCGCGCGGTCCTTCTCCTCGTCGTCGAGGAAGAACGCACGGTGCGTAAGCTGGCTGACAAGGTGATAGAACCTGTTCTGCTCGATCACCCTGTTCTTTCTCATGTGGACATTATACCAAAAACTCGGCTACTGTATCAATTTTACTGTATCAATAAGCTCTGACCCTTCATTCCCCCTTCTGCTACGGTTAGGGATTGGGCTTTGTTTTGTATGGCAAACTTACCCGCATAAGAGCCTTATATCCATTTTCTGTTCGTGTCCTCCAAATTTCGTCTTAGACTTCCTTCATCCACATCCTCACGGACATAAACTTGTCTTCGACTATCTGATTCCCCCTAACTGGCTCACTGGAGACTTACACTCCAGATGTTGTGTCATGTCCTGCGTACAACGCAACACGGGCAGCGGGGACGCTGCCCCTCCTATTTGACCAGGCACTAGCGACTAGCGACTAACTCCTAACTCACCCTTCATACGCATCTGCGCGGGTGCGCCAGAGGAAAACCGGGGAGAGCAACTGTAAATTTTGAAGCTAACGGCGGGAATTGTCATGTCCTTTTCATCCACTCGCGAAGAAATGGATTGAATATCTTGTATTCCCTGTCGTGAAGATACAGAATGCCAAGTTCGATCAGCTTATCCAACGCGCGCTTCGCCGTAGGCACCGACGAAAGCCCCGCCCGGCCGATGAACTCCGCCGAAAAAACGTGCGCACCTCCAAACCTTGCGATACCGGAAAGCGCCTTCATCTGGTAACGGGTAAGCGTACGCGTCTGCACCTCAAACGCCGCGCCCTCCTGCTTGAGTACCCTGTCTATCCCGTTTTTCAAATCCCCGCCGGAAAGCACCACCCCATCGGCGGACTCCATCCAGATGGCATCGCACAACTGCTGCACATCGCCGGTGACCCTGTTGGCGGTATCGAGCACTTTAAGCAAAAATTCCCGGGGAGCGGTCCGGTTCCCGACCCGGAAACGCTTCTGAAGAAAATCCACGAAATCACCATCGTCAATCTCGCCGACGCTCAAGGTCGCCGCCGACTTGTAGAACGGACTGGCATAGTCGGTGAAAATGGACACCATGTCACGCCTGACGCTGCCGGAGAACACAAAACACGTATCGGAAAGAAATTGTATCTTCGATCTCAATTTCGCCAATGCGCGATCCGGATGGTCAAGCTTGAGGATATCCTGAAATTCATCGAAAACGACAATCACACGCTCCTTCTCGGCGAATTTCCCGATCATCGAAATAACGTCATCAAAAGACGATTCCTCTTCCGCCACGCGGGCATCCACCGAAATTACAGGCATTCCGTTTTGGGGATCGACGGAAAGCGTCGGCCTGAGTCGGGCAAGGAAAGAAAGCGTGCGATGGATGAACGACTCGCCCTTGCCGACGCGCGAAGCGGCGGAAGCCACCCGGTCGCAAAAATCGGAAATCGTACGGATATTCAGAAGATCGACGTATATGACTCGCGCCTTCTTTATTTTGGAGAATGACGAGACGATCAGCGACGTCTTTCCCATTCTGCGTTCGCCCACGACCACGACATTCTGCCCCAGCTCCATATGGCGTTTCAACGTCTTCTCGACGTCAGGACGCGGACAGAAAAAGTCGCCTTTGACAACGCAACCGTATTCAAAAGGTTTTTTACCGATATCTCTCATAACGGTGCGTATCTTACCATAAACGAACCATCAGATTCAATAATTTTTAACAACATTGTTTAATACAAACATGTTTAATATTCACTGGCTCAAATTGCCAGGCCACAGGCGCATCGGAAACGGCGCACTTTTTTTGGAATTCTGGAATTCTGGGGACAGATGCGATTATCTGACCACAATCCTAAAGCTGTAAGGGGCGGAAATATCGCCTGTAACTCTTATCTTCGGATAGTCGGCCGGATTGAATTCGCCACGCACCTCACGGCCGTTGACAATAAGGCTTTTGACACGAAGCACCGTCCCTTCACCAAGCAAAAAGTTGGCTCCGTCGTTCAATTCAAGAGCGAGCGTCCTGTCCGCGAAAGGACAGGATACGCCATCAGCGCACTCGAACACGCACTTGGACGGGTCGTCTTCGTCCGTTCCTTGCATAACAAGCCTGCCGACATTCCTCAAGGATTCCTCAACGGTTGAATCGACAAAAAGCCGTCCGCTGCTTCCTATCGTGACGCTTCCCGCGTTTCTGAACGAAGCCGTCCCCGACAATTTGACGACACCTTTCGTTATGGTCATATCGCCAGTCGTCAAACTTGTGCGATTGGTGAACACCTGCGTAAACGTGTCGTTTGCGTCAACAACAAGCGAAACCATCCCGCCTATGGCGAAACGGCCCACATGCGCAACACCGCTCGGCGAATCGCTTATGGTCAAAACGGCCGGATCTGCGCTTGCAATAAGATTGCCCGTCACATCGTTTTCATTCGGATCTCTCGGCGCTGATGTACCAGTACCGGTACCGAACCTAATATACCTGATTGATTGGCTTTTGCCGTTCATATCTATGCCAAATACAACCTTCGTTGTAGTCATAACGAACGCCATTCTCGCAAGGAAAATCAAGCGAATGAAAACTTTCCTCAAATTTTCCTTGTCGAGTATTCTCGTTGTGCTTTACTTCGTCGTACCGTCCGAAAAAGTCGTGTAGTGAAGACCTACCCTCTATGATTGCATTGCCGAATATGAGAAAATACAGGCATGTTTTGAGAGCAATAAAAGGATAAAGATCAAGGTAAGAATAGAAGTGTAGTGAAGACCTTTAGGTAAAACCTCAATAAATCCTGGGGCTTTTCATTCGAACGTGGAAAGTCGGGCTAACGATTGCGAACCTTGCTAATCCTATAAGCATAAACGACAAAACGCATGGTGTTAGATATAAATATACACATTACTCTTTTTCACCTTTGTATATCTGATTGGTGTGCATGCATATAGAAAACGTGTCCATCCCAGACTTTGCCACATTACCTTATTTTATTTTTAGCAGATAAACAACAAAATACAAACTAATCGTCTAAAAATTACACATTTCCAAAGGTCCAACCCCAGATGTTCCAGAGAACTTTCACCGCTTTCGACATTCACTTCCAGCGGATTGTCATAGGCCGAAGCCCGAACGCGGCAACCAGAGCCGCATATGCAAAATACATTTTCATTGGTTACCTCATCATTTCTTTAATGGATGTCACCCTGTCGCTTCAGTCAAAGCGACGCCAGTCTCCAGCCGGAACGATTTTCCCTTCATATTCGTACGGAGCGGTACCATGATTGACCACGATCCGTGTTCCGTTCGAATATGCCGTCAGCGAAACATCCTTCGTCAACAGACGGTGATCGTCCATGAAGTAATGCTGAAGGTCGGAAAGTTTCCTGTATTCATCATGGCCACGCTTGATCGCCGCCACACAGGCGCGAAGCTCCTCATCAGTCCCGCAGACAAGATCCTCCTTGCCCATCCAATTGCTCTGCCCCGTGAGGAAGTTGGCATACCATACAAACAGCGGACGACCACCGAACTCGATGAACTTCAGCCTCTTGTGAGGTGCCTTGATCGGATAGTTTAGCGTTCCTGTAAATGGATTGGCCAGGATGATGCCATGGTACACGAGCTGGAAGAGCGGAATATGGCGTTCCAGAAGCGGCTTCTTTGCGTAGTCATCCTTCTCCAGCGGGAAGAAGTAGACGTACATGCAAAAATCCAGGTTGCCGGCGAAACCGTCAAAAGGACCTTCACTTTGGGTGCCGCCTATCAGATCGCGGGTGAACGCCATCTGCTTCACGTACCAGTGGGGCGAATCCTTCGGCGAGCTCGGATGCCGGCGGTCGTAGCAGATGCGCGGAGGAAGGATCGAATACACGTCATGGTAATGGAGTCCGTGAAAGCCGAAATCCTTCATGATCTGCATGTTCTTCACCGTATAGCGCTCATGCGCGCGCTGCGGACAAGTACGGTACGGACGGCCGCCAGCCCATTCCATGTGGCTCCGCTGAAGCGAACCGTCCTTCTCTTTGAGGAGATACTCCTCATCGAAATCATCTGCAATCGCATAGGCACTGTAAAAGCATGTGTGGCAGACGGTCTGGAATCCTTCGGAATTGGACAATTTTATGAACTCACGGAGCTTGCTTTCGCCGCCAAGCACCGGCTCGACAGGGAAAAGCTGCGGATACGCACCGTCGTGTCCGCCCTTGTTCCACCCGACCAGACATATCTGCGCGTGATTCACACCCTGACGCTTGAGCTCCCGGACTATATCGCCGCAACGGTCGAAAGTAACTGCAGCGTGCACGGGCGGCTCGTTGTACTTCGTCTGGAAAGGAACCGGGCTCGGCACTGGCTTCCATGCCTGGCGGATGCGGATCTCGACGTTCGTGGCGGCAGCGGCGAGCTCAGGATACTTTTTCATGCGCTCCACGATCGGCGTCACCGCACCGCGCCCCAACTGCCAGTCCCTGTAGACGCGAGCCATCTGCGGATATTCGGCATCAGACGGAAGGAACGTAATTCCAGTTCGAAATCCTCATACGGAAGATCTCCGTTGAGATTGTACATCTGGCTAACCTGATATACGCCTTTCTTCACTACGACGCGAGTGGCATAGCGCCAGCTCATGCGCTTGGCAATCATGCAGAAGGTGTCACGAGGGGTCTTCATCCCGTAGAACGGCATGTAGTTCCGGCCCTCCCCCGTGGAGTATACGCCATTGGTCTTCGTGAAGCTGCCAAGCGTACCTTCCGGGAGAATGAAATAGCCCGTCTCCCCCTTCTCCGCCGTGGCGAAAGACGGAATTATCTCCAGACGCTTCACCCCTACACCGACAGTTTTCGCCGGCAGGACAAATGTACCCTTACCATTCGACACATCAAGAGGATATTCATGCGTCTCCCTGCGTCCGTCCTCATGCGTTGCGATCGTCTTTATCGCATACGCGGTAGCAGATGCATCCATTGCCCCGATGCAACAGACCACACCTGCGGCCAACAACACCAATCCATTCTTCATCTTGTTTTCTCCTGACTTTTCTTATTGACGTTCCGGACCGTTTCGGTCCATTCGTAAATACGGTTTTTCACGGTATAGCCCGGCAGCGTTTTCGGTCCGCAGCTGGCGTTGCCTAGCCCACGTTCCGCAATGTCGAGATCGAGACACACCTCCCTGCGAGGAGGCTTCACGTTGAATATGCGCTCCTGCCTGCGGCGATGGCGCGCGAATTCAAGATCCTCCCAGCTGTAGTGAAGCGCCCTTGCGCAAAGCGGTACGCTTGCGGCAAAGCGCACACCCCTACCTTCACAGTCCCGGAACTCAATCCACCGCACATCGCTGCGCACTCCATTATCCTGAGGTCTCGCATACTGCACATAAAGCTGGGATACGGTAGAGCTGTAGCATCCGAGAAACGCAGACTCCGCCCGGTCGGGGTAGTTCTCATGCGGTCCGCGTCCA
>JAFXEA010000120.1 GCA_017521065.1 Kiritimatiellia bacterium
CAGTGCGTGAACACATAACCGCTCTTCTCCGGCGCGGTGCGAGTCGTATAACTCGCAGCAGTCTCGGCGGTCGTCGTCGAGAGCACGTTGGTCGTGCTCCCTGCAACCGTCTGCTGTTTTACGTGCACAACTGCGGCGTTGCCGCAAAGTGCCGCCGCAAGCAGCGTCAACAATGGGAATATCCGTTTCATGTCGTCTTCCGTTCCATTTCGGAAACCGCCAATCTTCCGTTATTCCGCCGCACCTTCTTTGACGGCATACTGCTTGATGCCGCTCGGAGAAAGGCCAAGCCGCGTCAAACCGTTCACGTAATTGAGCGTATCGCCCGAAAGCGTACCATAGCCCATCTTCGAATAGATGTACGAAACCGCATTTGCCGCTGAAAGCGACGAACCGTTCACAAGCTGAGTATTCCCGCACTTGAGAACCCCGTTTGCCAACGTAAGATCTGCCGCCTTATCGGCATAAAGCCAATAAAGCGCATTCATGACCTTTTCCTCATTCGGCACATTACGCGAGAACGTAACCGATGCGCGCTCGCCCATGGCCGGAATCGTCGTAAGGGAAAGCGGAAGCAGATTATCTTCCTGCACGTAAACTTCAATCGACACCTTCGCAAGATCAACATCCCAATCCTTCGAGACCTGCCATGAAACCGTATGCTCCACATTTGCCGCGACGCCGTCGCCGACATTCGCCTCCGTGCCGTCCAAAAAAGTCTCGGGACGCAACACCTTGGCAAAACTGCGATTCCCATCCTCAAACGCAAGCATCCTGACATTCACCTTATCTTTCGTGCTCGTTACCTTGTACTTGATATCCATAATCGTCGGATCGCTTGGCCGCATCGCGTTCGAAATCACCTTGCCACCAAGTGCCACCCATTCACCATTAACCTTCTTCGCAAATTTCATATTGCCGCGCATATACGGCGTCCACTGTTCTTTGTGCTCTAAAAGCACAAGAACTTCTCTGGACTCCGAAATATCGGAATTAAACATCCCATTTGGAGGCAATCCTTCAAACCTTATGCTTTCCAAATATGGGTGATTCCAAAATGCAGATTGTCCTATAAATTCAACGCTTTTGGGAATAACAAGAGTTCCTTTTAACTGAGACGCATAGGAGGTTCCTTGGTCACCACCTTTAAATGCCCAGTGTCCTATGTATTTAAGTTTTTCAGGAAGTGTCAATCCTTCATATATAGCACTATCAAATGCCTGAACACCAACTTTCATAACACTATTTGGTAATAACACACTACCAACCTGACAAGATAATCTATTTCCTTGGTCAATATACTGCAAAAATTCACAATTCAAAAACGCGAATTCTTCTATTTCTTCAAGACCACTTGAAAAACAAACCTCACCACTATACTCCTGAAAAGTGCTATACTTAATCGTTTTCAAAGATGAAGGTAATTTAATACGCCCAAATACCGTGCTTTTAGCAAATGCTTCTTCACCTAAATACTTCAGTGAATCTAAACTTACCCCAACAACCATATCCTCTGTACGGACTCCATTATCGTAGAAATGCTCCCAACTAGTCGCGCCTCTAACACCATAAAACGCTCGTGCACCTATATTCGTCACAGTTGACATTAACTCATGTGCGGTAATCGAACTCGAACTTCCATTTGAAAATAATTGAAAAGAATCCGAACAATTTATACCACAATTTTCAAATGCAGAATCTTCAATTGATTGCAAAATAAATCTCCCTCTTGGATACATATTATCATACATTTCCTCGCAAAAAACACCCTGAAAGTTAGGACAATCTTTAAAAGCCTTCGTGCAAATTGTAAGATAAATCTTATTACTTGTAAACTCTCGCCAGTAACCATCTTGTATTGTAATTTTTGTTAAATATTCATTCCCTTCAAAAGCCGAAGCACCAATCTTAACAATCCAATCGCATCCAAAATACTCATTCCTTTCATCTGTATATGGAGCAATCTCAGAAATGATATCGGCGACATTAATTGTCATTTCATATTGATCGGCTGTCAATAAAATCGCCTTCTCTAGCACTATACTCTTCACATCTTTATCTGTTTCATCAATAGTATACAGCCACTCTATACCATTGACTGTCACACGCCTTGTTTCTGACATTTCTCCTATACACGATAAAGCAAAACAAATACTTACAACCATCATACCAATTTTCTTCAGCATACCATTACTCCTTTCCGCGCCTGTTGTTTGCACGTTGGCACTCTTGGCGCAGAAAAGAAGAGTGGCGTGCCTTTCAAAATCCATGTCTTAACCGAGGCATCGCCAAACGCCTTGAAGAAACACGAACAGAAGACACGCCACGTAGAATACACTACGTGACGCATCTCACATATCCAGCTCCTTCAATGAAAATTGGCGATTTTCGGTTAAAGCCAAATACGCAAGATTGCGTACGTTGCCGCGGTCCCGTGTAGGATCACGCGGCTCCTCCTTCAACCGTGCAATGTGCCACGGCGAATAAAAGGTTTTGCCTTGGGGTTAGTAAAGAGTAAAGGGTAAAGAGAAAAGAGTGAAGAGTTTTAGGTTTGACGGGCACGCGAGACGCGTGCCCCTACCGTTTCATTCGAGTTCCGACTTCAGACATCGGACTTCCAACCTAATTTTCGTGTGTTTCGTGTATTTCGTGGTTAAATTCATCCACTTCTACACGATCTACACGGTTAAAACACTCCTAACTCATCCATTCACCAGCTAACCTTCAGGCCATTTGACAGGTTCTTTGCAAGCAGCCCCCGCCTCTATCAAAGAGCATTCATCGATCTAAGCGATATAGCCGACTTCCCTTGCCCTCCATCGGCTGAAATTCAATGCACCATATTATACGCTTTCCGCTACAATACGGCAAATTCACATCATTACTCCGCTAAACAAATCAGTTCTCTTTTCTTCCTTTCATTGCTTGGTTACTGATGTGAAAATCCATTAAATTCATCAAAATGCCTCGTCTTGCCTTTTAGCATCTTGATATTCTTTCATTGCCGTAATTTTCGCTATCGCTTCAGGAGCAAATTCCTTTGCTCCCTTCCAAAGCTGATACTCGTCAACTCCAAAATATCCGTGTATGAGAACATCTCTAAAGCCAGCCATATCTCTCCATCTGACTTCTGGATGAGCTTCTCTAAATTCTCTCGTAAGATTTTTCGTCGCTTCACCGGCAATCTCGAAACTTGATGTTACAGCTCGTATGAGCAGTTTAGATTCCAAAAAAGCATCGCATTCCACATCTTCAGTAAAGGTAATCGTCTCTTGCAAAGCATCTACTATGTGAATCAGAAAAATGCCGTCGGTCATGTCCCCCGCCTTCATATCGCAACAGCCTCCTTCTTAATATACTTACCTATATATGGACTTAAACCTCTATCGGAAACAACATCCACCTTTCGTCTAAAATACGATTTCAAAGCATCGCCTAATCTTACTTGCGCTCCAAACTCCGCATCGCCACCAAATTTCACCAAAAAATCAACGTCACTCTCAGGCGTTTCCTCTTTACGTGCACACGAACCGAACACCCAAAGCTTTTCAGCTTTGTGCGCCCTTGCGATAGCGTATATCTCATCACGCTTCGCACGTATCTCATCAAGCATGCACATTTATATACTCAAAAAACACCTATATGATACCACTTACTCTCGCCGCTTTCAACCCTCACGTTCACCGCGAAGAACTGGGCGACGTGAATTCCGAGAACCTTTCTGCCTGTCTGCGCAGCAAATCCTCGAAATACTCATGGAAAGATTTGATTCCTGACGAGAGTTCTTTTTTCACTTTCCACAGTTCTTCCATCGCTTCGGCGCATTCTCTCTGGCACCACACCAGTATATCGTTTCAATCAGTTATCTTTTCTTCCTTTCATTGCTTGGTTACTGATGTGAAAATGTTACAACGAAGCAAACATTTGATCGTAGACAACACCGTCTTTTGCGTTACGTCTCACAGTCCATGAACTTTTTCAAAGCGGCGCCAGAAAGCTCGTTCCTGCACCGGAGTATACTTCCTCTCAGAATTGGCGGCAGTAGGCAATTTAGATGATGACTTCACGCCTGAAAATAAGGCGTGAACAATCTTATTGGCGGCCTTGGGGTCGTCAGTGTAAAAGTTCGCTGTTATACTTGATGTTGCCATAAAATTACCCTCGCTTTCATCTAAAGACATAATTTCTCCATCAAAAAGCGTCAATATTATATCATTTTTACGTCGATAATGATAGGTGCGAAAATTTAATTGATATTGCCCCGGGCCTTGTAGGATCACGCAGCTCCTCCTTTCAACCGTGCATTGTGCCACGGCGAATAAAAGGTTTTGCCTGTCGGTTAGTTTCGGGTTGCAGGTTTCGGGTTCAGGGTTTCGGCGGTCACGGGGTGACACGCCCTACCGTTTCATTCAACTTACTACTTCACACCATCCCCAACATTCCGTGTATTCCGTGGTTAAATTCCAACATCGAGCCACTTCTACACGTTC
Organism: Kiritimatiellia bacterium; assembly: GCA_017521065.1. GTDB lineage: Bacteria > Verrucomicrobiota > Kiritimatiellia > RFP12 > UBA1067 > UBA1731. The sequence continues at coordinate 4,491 of JAFXEA010000120.1, forward strand.
TACACGATCTACACGGCTAAAAACCCCAACACGAAACAACTCTAAACTAACCTTCAGGCCATTCGGCAGGTTCTTGTGCAAGCAAAACCCGCCTCTATCAAAGATCATTCATCGCTCTCATGCGATATAGCCAACAGCCCTTGCATACTATCGGCTGAAATTCTGTCGCATCCGTTCAGTCTCGGACTGAAATGTCATTACGCAAAAGCGCAATTATGCGTAACCGGAATTACTTCCGCAAACTTTACGCCACGCTTACGCTCTTCCTCTTGATACTTCAAGAGATCAGCGATATACTCGTCCCACGCTTCATGCGCAGTACTGAGAGCTCGCTTTATGCGCCACATTTCTTCAAGTGTTTCGTCATATATCATCTGGCACCTCCTCTTGTAACATTTGCGGCGTGCAGATTTCCGCACACACATATCCATTATCCGCGCAGACTTTTTAATTTTAGGTATCATCTGTGCATTGGTGATATGTTTGAAGTTCCATGAGACAAGATAATCCATTCCTGCTACCGCCGCAAATGCAATATGCACAGCATCTTCCTTAAATTGAGCAGGAACAGCATTCGCCTCTACAAGTTTTTGTGCTAGCATTGCCACATCAGGATGAAATGGTATATCAACAATATCCCGCAACGCATCCATCCGCCGTTTTGCCGCTTCTGGATCACCTTTTTCCGCTTCGCGGCGAACTGCTGGCGACACAAACAACTCAAACATTTCAGATGCCATCTTCCACCATTCACGAGTCGTCATTTGCCGCCCTGCAAGCGCAAGATTGTTCGTAGGCAATGCAGTCGCATCACTGACCACGGTTGTCTCAACATAGACTTTCTTTTTATCCGACATTGCCTTCTCCTTTCTTTATGGAGTTAATTATACCAAATTTCTTTAATCAATTGACATCTAAACACCTCATACGCATAATTGCATACGTTGCTGCGGTCCTTGTCAGGATTCCGCAGCCCCTCCTTCCACCGTGCAATGTGCCACGTTCTATCAAAAGTTTTACCCTTTCGGGCCGGTAGCGGATTTATGGGCAATCCGCCTCTATAAAGATCAACTGTTTCAGCCCTCACCAAGCCCATTTGGTGAAAACAAGTCGAATAATAGCACTTACAGACATCAAAAGCAACCGGAAAGTTGATAAGATCTAACCTATAACTTCAAAGTGGGTCAGACCTACTTTGAAGTTAGCAATGCACATCAAATATCACCCTCCATAAATCCTACGGTTCATGGTCACCTGACCCTTGGCATAATGGTCACTTGACCGTTTTGATATCGGTTAGGCAACCAAAATCACGCTCAGAGGTGCTAAATGAAAGGGTCAGTACGGGCTGGACAAAGGGTCAATACGTTCTTTTGCACGGACAGCAACTGCATAATTCAGGCGTCAAAAGCAACCGAAAAAGTTGAGGGCGGCGAGATGCGGCGGTCGCGGGGCGACCGCCCTACCGTTTTCCAGCGTTCCTACCAAGCGTAAGTCCAAGTGTTCAGCCTCCAAGGCCTTGGGCTTAGGGTCGCGTGACCCTTGCCATGGGGGTCACCTGAACCTTGTACCGAAGGACACGTGACCCTTGTTCACTAGCCTTCTGCCCTTTCCTATTTATGCCAGTTGCAGTGCCAGAAGCTAAATATCAATCAATCTTCTATATCATCTATTGTTTGCCTGACATCATAGTTTCGCCAGAATGTCCGGGATGTTGGACTTGTCGAGCGATGAGAATGCAAAGCACTTTTTGCCAAGGTGGTTAAGCGATGCGCCCACATGAATCAAGGTAGTTTTGTCGATAATGAGAAAACGGTCGTGGAATCGGTCAGAAACCTTGACTGTCAGCGAGTTGCCATATTGCACATTGAACTGATTGACATCGACATCATGAAGTAGCTTGTTGCGTGAGTTCTTGACTACTAAAACTTCCACTCCTGAGCGTTTTTGCGCAACAAGCGGCAATACGGAATCGGCAAAATACGGGTCGATGATGATCAGTTCCTTCTTTGCCATGCGCACGAACTTCTTCATCTGCTCAAAAGCATCATATACCTGCCCATCAAAGAATACTTTCTGCGGTGGAAACTTCTTATCCTGCATAGCGTCAAGTATCAGCTTGAAGCGTTCTTCGTTCTTGACTTGCGAATCTTCAAGTTTCAGCTGACGCCTTTCCGTCGCCTCAATACGCGACAAAAGCGGCGCAATAGAAGCCAATGCACGACGCATAGCGACAAAGGTGTTCATTATACGGATACTCACCTGCACTGCAACATCGCTATTGAGGACACCTGAAAGCATTGCTATCCCCTGCTCTGTAAAAGCATAAGGCGTTTGAGGGGAGAATCGCGGTCTATCAGGGTTATCACAATTTGTGATAACCTCATCCAGTTCGTCTTTCGTCAATTGGAAACGGAAGTTCTCTGGAAACCTTTTTATGTTTCGCTTGACGGATTGATTGAAAATACGCGTTTCTACCTGATATAAATCAGCCAAATCAGGCGCAAGCATAACCTGAACACCGCGAATCGTGAAGATTCGCGAACGTATCAAATCAGAATTTGACAACTCCTGTATGCTCAGTTCGTTCATATGCTATATTCTTATCAAGCGTCATACGCTATCGCGTACGTTGCTGTGATCCTTGTCAGAATTCCGCATCCCATCTTCCACCGTGGATTGTGCCACGGTTGGTCAAAGGTTTGGTTTTTAGGTGAAGATTTTAGGTGAAGGTGAAGAGCGGAATTTCCCTTTAGGGGAAATTTTGCCTAAAGCAAAATTCCTATGTTCACCTGTAACCTTCACCTCAAAACTTACTCTAACAACCATCAGCCCAGTGACGGATATCTTACGATATCCGCCGATGTCAAAGATCATGTCTCAGAAAATCATCTTTCCTGAAAACAGGGCGGATAATAGCACTTACAGGCATCAAACGCAACCGAAATGTTGGGGGCAACGGGATGCGGCGGTCGCGGGGCGATCTCCCTACCGTTTTAGTGTGAATTGTCCTGTATGGGGAAGCGAATTCTCTGGTACTCCCTAAGCACTTTCCCTGTATCCCTAAATGAATTGTCCTGTACGGGCGGCGCAGAGGGTCAGTACGCACTTCGCCGAGGGTCAGTACGCACTTCGCCGAGGGCCAGTATCAACTTTCAAAAGGGTCAGTACGTACTTTTTGAAGGGTCCCTGCACGATTCAAGAAGGCGCTGATACACGTCATAATGGGCGATGCAACGTGCACCGCCTCCGCCAAAAGCTATTCCTACCTTGCAACTCATATTCCCCTTATATGAAGAGAAGCTACGCGAGAATCGCCGTGCCTTCGGCAATGCGCTTCAAGACCAGCGCCGTACGGGCGGGGAGGTAGAGCTTTACCTGCTGAACGATCTCATCGCCCTGTTCCACATTCTGCGGCCAGAACTCCTGTCCGGCGGCAATCCGTCCCTGACCAGCGAAGCGCACCTCATCGGAATCCAATAGCAAGCGGTACATCCCGCCCGGCGGCACGAGAACGCCATAATCCGAATACGACCTTTTCGGATCAAAGTTGAACGCAAACACATACCCGCCGCGATAGAACGCAAGCACATGGTCGGAATCATTCCTGACAAGCGGAACCGGATCTTCCGAAAAACAACGGCCATCCGAAAAACAACGCAGCATCTCAGCGTCCCAATCGCCAAGAGCCTTGAAACGAAGATCTGGATCATTCCTCAGCGACCACTGCCGCCGCGCGTGGCTGTAGCTGAATCCATTCCCCTCCCGCGGAAAATCAATCCACTCAGGATGGCCGAACTCGTTCCCCATGAAATCAAGATATGCGCCGCCGTTCAGAGCGAACGTAGCGAGACGCGCCATTTTATGGAGAGCGATTCCCCTTTCGACGGCAAGGTTCTGCTGGTCCCTGCGCATACCGAAATAGACCTCCTTATCCACAAGCTGGAAGAAGAACGTCTTGCCGCCGACAAGCGCCTGGTCGTGAGACTCCACATACGACACGACTTTTTCGTCGCGGCGACGATCCGTAAGAGCGTGGTAGAGTCCATGCATCGACCAATCCTCGTCCACCACCTCATCTGCAAGCTTGAACCAGTAGTCCGGTTCACCCATTGCCATGCGATAATCGAACCCCATGCCACCATTCTTGAGCGGCGCGGCACATCCCGGCATTCCTGAGACATCCTCAGCCACCGTGATTGCCGCCGGATTGACCTCATGGATCACACGGTTCGCAAGCGCAATGTACGCCAACGCGTCCACATCGACATTTCCGTTGAAGTACATCGAATAGTCGGTGAACGCAACGCCAAGACCATGGTCGCGGTACATCATGGACGTGATACCGTCAAAACGGAAACCATCGAAATGGTACTCATCCAGCCAGAAGCGACAGTTGGAAAGGAGAAAATGCAGCACTTCCGTCTTTCCGTAGTCGAAGCAGCGCGAATCCCATGCGGAGTGCCAACCCCGCGGACCCGAATGGAAATACTGGCAGTCCGTTCCGTCGAAGAGAGATAGCCCGTCGCGTTCATTCTTGACTGAGTGTGAATGTACAAGGTCCATTATGACGCGCAGACCCATCCCGTGCGCAGTGTCGATTAGGGACTTCAGGTCTTCGGGAGTTCCAAAACGCGATGATGCGGCGAAGAAGCTCGACACATGGTAGCCGAACGATCCATAGTATGGATGCTCCATCACCGCCATAAGCTGGACGGTGTTGTACCCGGCGGCCTTGATGCGCGGCAGCATCTCATCCCGGAACTCCGCGTATGAGGCAACCTTCTCCTCCTCACTCGCCATACCGACATGCGCCTCGTAGATGAGAGGTGTCGTTGGAGCTTTCGGCGCAGGATTCATCCAGCGGTATGGTTTCGGAGGCTCCCATACCTGCGCAGCAAAAAGGGATGTTTCCTTATCCTGTACTACCCTTCTGGCATACGCGGGGATGCGTTCACCGCATCCGCCGGCCCATTCCATCTCCAGCCGATAGAACTGCCCATGTTTGATGGACCGGAAGGGGAAAGCACCTTCCCAATCTCCCGTTCCGCGTTTGCGCGTCAACTTGAAGCGGTTGCACTTCTTCCACTTGGAGAAATCCCCGACGAGCCAAATGGCTGTTGCATTCGGCGCCCATTCGCGGAACACCCAACCATCCGATGTCCTGTGAAGTCCGTAGTATTCGTGGGCGGACGCCCAATCAGAAAGACGTTGCCTTCCTGCTAGACGCTTGGCGAGCCGCTTCACATGGGCGGCACGCCCCTCTATCGCATCACGATAGGGTGCGAGCCAAGGATCGTCAACAAGCAAACGAACTTTTATCTCTTCCATGACCATTAATTATACCAAACCGCCAAAGCCCACAACAACCCGCAAAACCGATTTTGCTTTTCGTAGTTAAAGTTAAACGTTCCACTAATTATCGCAAATCAATTTGGGAAACTGCGTGCAGTTTTGTGGAAACAGCCAAACCACTGCGAACTCTGCGCTCTTTGCGGCTTTGCGTTAAAAAGGATTCGTCTACCTCTACACTTCTACACGGCTAAAAACCGTTTTACTCGAACTCCAACTTCAAGCGTGACTTAATCAACCCGTTTAGGGATTGTAAGCGCAAAGGCGCTGTTGGCGAGCGCAAGTACGGCTGCAGACGCAAAAAGGACTCCTGCGCCATATCGATCGAACACCCAACCGCCGAAGACCGCGTAAAGCACCGTTATGACATGGTTTACCGAAATACCCGATGACAGGGTGGCCGTCAGCTCCTCCTGGGAATCGGACAGTGTTCGGGCATAAAGGTTGGTTGCAATAGATGCATTGGACAGGATTGCATCCACAATGTAGTTCACGCACGCAACCGCTACCGCGACCTTCGGCGGAAAGATGTCTTTGGCGAAACCGTAGAGGACACACACTACGCTAAGAACGACTGTATCCCAAATCATCACATTGCGATACCCCCAGCGATCTGTCAGCCGACCTATAAGCCGTCCGCCCCAAAGGGCTGTCAGAAAAGCGCTTACCCCAAAGAGCAGCGCGATATCTTTCGTGTCCATGCCGTAGAGCTTGATCAGCACAAACGGTCCAAACGTAAAGAACACCTGCTTTCGCGCTCCATAGAAAAGTTCAAGCGCGTAAAACTTCGAATACTTCCGTCTAAAATAGAACGAAGGCCGCGGACGCCCTTGTACGCCAGGCTCCCCCATGCGCCCACCAAGGAATACGCTCAGCGCAAGAAGCAGCATCACGCAGCACCAGACGGTGTTGTACAGGATACGCTGTCCACAATCGCCAAGATAACGCGTACCAACGAAGAAAATTGCCGCGACCACAAGACTGCCGATGACGGTGCCGGCATTTATCGCACTCGTGACTATGCCGAGCGATTCGCCGCTTTTCCCCTCCCGCGCAATGGAAAGCGCAAGCGACTGGCGAACCGGCATGACAAGATGTTCGCCGAGCGCCCATATCGTGATGAAAACGACCGCACCCATCCACGGAACCGGCACCATGAGGAGCCCGGCGGCGGCCAACGAAATGAGAGTTCCAATCCGAAGGACACGCCAGTCGCTGCACTTGTGGAGAAGCGCAAGGATTGCGATCAGGAGTACCCCTGGCGTTTCGCGCAGGAATTCAAGCACTCCTCGATCGACTCCGTCAATGTCGTACATGTCGACAAGAAAGTTATTGAACGCCGCCTGAAAACAGCCGATGCCAATACCCCACACGAGAATGCTCGTGAAAAACGCCGCCCAACCTGAGCCGGGACGGAAAATGGACGCATACGATTTCATAAAAATTGCGCGAAATAGTATCACACGGAGACAACCCAAGTCAAATCATTCATAACACATCACACTTCCACATCCTTTGCCAAAGTAGATGCGACTATGATAGTTGCATCTACTTCTTCCTAAAAGATTTCATGTGACTGATCGTATTTAGCAATCTTCAACCTATCTCCCATGGAGAATAGCGTATTTGCTTTAAGAAGGCAGTCCGCATTGTCGGGTATCCCGTTTTATTGGATGCGGCGCAAGCCTTGAAGCTTGCTCCTGCAGGATGGGCAAGGAGCGTCCAATGGACTATCATTACGCAATGCATCGCAAAACGAGGCCATAAGGCGCGTATGCGCCGCAAACAAAGAAACGGGATACGCGACCGACAACGTGACGGAGTGAGGTGAAGCGCGACAGGAGACCGGGCGGTGTGGATTCGGCGGGGTGCGGCATCGGGTTGCCTGAGCGAAGCGTTTTTGAACATAATTTGAGCGACAACATCAATTAGTGTCTTTAGGCCTCTCGATTTTGTCATACATCCTCACACGAAGATTTATGTCGGAAACCTTGTAAGCCTGATGGCGCAGTATTCTGGGTTTCCACTTCTTTATGAACCGCTCCATATCCGCAGCATCCTCTGACATTCCGAATGTAATGTAGTTCGTGTAGCCGGCGACGCACTTCAGCCACTCTCGCTCAAACTCCCTCTTCAGCAGGGCCGTGTCATAGTCCAGAACATAAGCCGAATTATTGATCGGCCCGCTCTCACCTGCAAATAAAGTGAGCGATCCCGACCCATCAAGAAGCTTAGCATTACACGGCTCTCCTTTTTATAACACACCCGGCAACGACGCCCGTTCGCAGGGAAATGGCGCGGCGGATTACCTTCTCCCGCAGATGCGCATAGGCGCAGAGATTTTTCTTTTCGTCGGCGAAGCTTCGCTCTTGAATTTCACTTCAGCGCAGGACGTGTACGACGCGTATGACGCGCAGGACAAATTCTTGCTTGAAATTTGCTTAGTTCGCTCCGCGCTTTTAAAAAAGCCTCGCAATTTACTGCAAAATCCACGAGCGGAGCTTTCACCTCAAGGTTTTGCAAATGCCCGCCTGAAGCATTTCCAGCCCGCTGCTTACTGCAATATCCACGAACGAAGCTTTCGCTATTGGTCTTAAAATCACCAGCCTATTCCCAATGCGAAGCTCCCTGCGGTTTTCTTCTTGAAAATCAAATGTCCTACGCGTCATGCGCGTCCTGCACGTCCTACCCTCCGGATACCTCCTTGTCGCGAAGCTCTCCCTCAGCCGAGCGAAGCTGCGTGATGGAGGTGTTGCACGGGACGCCCGCAAGGCAGGCACGGCATTTCGGCGCGTGAGGCCGCTGATCGCCGTAGGCGATCACGAGCCGACCGGA
>JAFXEA010000121.1 GCA_017521065.1 Kiritimatiellia bacterium
CGAATTAAGAACTTGCGTTTAGTTTTGGATATGGCGATTTATGTTTTATGCTATAATCAACCGGTTTTATCATGATGAAAAGATACCATTTCACCGGAGTGGGCGGCGTGGGCATGGCCGGCGTCGCCTTTCTGCTCAAACAGGCCGGACACGACGTATCCGGATGCGATCTGCATTCCTCGCCTCGCACCGCCTGGCTTGAAGCAAACGGCATCAAGGTAAGCGCTGGACACTCCCCTTCACACATTACACAAGACCTTGACGTGTGCGTGTTCACTCCTGCCGTCCCCAAGGACAGCCCCGAGTTTTTGGCCGCGCAGAAGTCGGAATGCCAAGTGAAATACCGGGGCGAGGTGCTTGCGGAGATTTTCAATGCTTCCAATGGAATAGCGGTCTGCGGAACGCATGGCAAAACGACCACGTCAACTTTCATAGCAAAACTCCTTCGTGCGCTCGGAGAAGATCCTTCATGGTGCATCGGCGGAGAGACGGACGATTTCCCCGTTGCCGGAACCGGCAAAGGGCCGATGGTGATCGAGGCAGACGAATCAGACGGAACGCTCGCGCTATACAAGGCCAAAACGCTTGTTGTCACTTCGCTCGACTACGATCATCCAGATCACTTCAAGACTTACGACGATTATCTTGCGTGCTACCGAACCGCGATGTCGGCGGCTGATGAAGTGATTGAGACCACCACCCTCCCATCCGACGACTGGCCGGAGATACGTCCCCTCGTGCTCGGCGAACACAATGTCCGTAACGCCCGCACAGCTGTTGAGGTAGCATTGCGGCGGGGACACTCCCGGGAGGCCATCCTTGCGGCGTTGCCTGACGCACTGAATGCGCTTCCTGACCGTCGCTTCGAGCAGATATGCTCCAAGCCAACCATCATCTCGGACTATGCGCACCATCCTGTCGAAATCGAGTGTGCGCTTTCCATGGCACGCGCACTGAACCCGAAACGCCTGCGGGTCATGTTCCAGCCACACCGCTATTCCCGGACAAAAACCCTTCTGAAGGAATTTCCGCCCGCACTCGCGAAAGCGGATGAAGTCGTTCTGGTACCGGTATACGCCGCATTCGAGAAACCCATCCCAGGCGGAGACATTGCAGACCTCTATCATGAATTCCGCAATTACCTTTTGCAGAGACAAAAAGACGGATCGGCTTCCTGCAAGCTGATCCTTGCACGCACCGCAGCAGAGGCCTGGCGGCATATGTACCTCACTCAAGAGCCAGGAGATGCCATAATGCTCCTTGGCGCAGGAGACATAATCGGTCTTGTCCCGCAGATCCTCAAGGATGTGTCCAGTCAATCAAATGCTTCACCAGCAAAAGGAAGCCCGATAGAGCTTTCCGGGTTTTCGGCGTTTCGCACAGGAGGTGTCACATTCGGACGGCTTGTCCGTTCAATGCCCGACACATCACGCGAATCAATCATAATCGGAGCCGGCACGAACACGTGGTTCAGCGACTGTGCGACCGATGCGGACATCGTAAAGGCGCCGCCGGAGTCGAACGCATCCAAGCCCGGCTCATCACTTATCGCCGGACATCCTGAACTTGCATTCATGGCTGGAATCCCCGGAACGATCGGCGGATGGGCGAAGATGAACGCCGGAGCGTTTGGCGATTCCTTCGGCAACCATATAGACCATGTAATCGCAGACGGCAGAAAGATCCCAGCATCGGAATGTGGATTCGGATACCGCACATCGTCCATTCCCGGGCTGATAACTCATGTGGAGCTGAAGTCCGAAGCGTCAGCTCAGGAGCTGAAATCCACAGAAGATTACCTGTCTCGCAGGAAGAAATTCCCGCCCCGTACATGCGGAAGCGTATTCAAGAATCCATCTTCAGACAATCCTGCCGGAAAGCTTCTCGAAGAAGCCGGCGCAAAATCGCTGAAAGTCGGCGGAGCGAGTGTGTGGAGCGAACACGCAAATGTGATTGTCGCCGAGGTAGGTTGCACATCATCCGACATACTCGCGCTCGCCCGGCTGATGGCGGCACGTGTTCGAGATTGCTTCGGAGTGTCGCTGGAGCCTGAGATCCGCGGACTTGAAGTTTAAAGGCGTCTGACAGGAAACGCGCATTCCTCCAACACAATGAAAAACCTATTTGCCAGAATCGCAGACAGATACGACACCATGAACAGGATAATGTCGCTTGGGATGGATCGTCTATGGCGTCGTTCAGCATTGAAGCACATTGAGTTGCCAGAAGAATGCAAGATATTGGATCTTGCTTGCGGAACCGGCGACTTCACCATCGAACTGGCACGACGCTGGCCAAACGCCGAAATCACAGGAGTGGATCTTACGTCGGAAATGCTTGACATAGCCCGCGCGAAGCTCTCCGAAGTCCGTAATGTAACGTATCTTACGGGCGATGCGCAGAATCTCTCAATGCTGGAGCCAAAGCAATTCTCCCTGATTGTATGCGCATTCGGTTTCCGCAATTTCCCCGACAAGGCAAAAGCCCTGTCCGAGTGCCACAGACTGCTTGCTGACGGCGGCAAGCTTGTTGTGCTCGAACTGTTCCGACCGACCTCGCGAATCATCGGAACGCTGGTCAATGCATGGCTTGCGGTTGTCTCACGTCTTTTTGCATCCGGAGCCTCCACCGAATACCGTTACCTTCGACGATCTGTAGCGAACACTGTGACCGCCGCCGATTTCATCACCATGGCAAGAGACTGCGGCTTTTCTCTTTCCCGCAGCAGTTTCTTCCTGCCCTCCGCCACCTGCATAACATTGAAAAAGGAACAGCACGCCTGAGTAGCACCATTGTGATTCGTCCAATGCGAAATGCGCGGACGGAAAGATGAAGACGTTGCGCTATCGGCTCAATTTCTTTATCTGATCGCGCAGATATGCCGCCCGCTCGAACTCAAGCGCGTCAGCAGCCTCCATCATCTCTCGGCGCAGATCGTCAAGAACAGCCTGATCCACGGCTCCGCCCTCAACCGGCACGACAGAGGACACAGGCTTTCCACCGTTCTTACCTGCCGTATATACATAGACCGACTCGTTTATCTTGCGCTTCACGGATTTCGGGACGATTCCATGCTCGGCGTTGTACGCCATCTGCTTTTCTCGATGGTATTTGGTTATGCCGATGGTTTCGTTGATCGCATCCGTCATTTTATCGGCATACAGGATGACACGTCCGTTCACATGGCGCGCACAGCGGCCTGCCGTCTGGACGAGCGATGTTGTCGAACGCAGGAAGCCTTCCTTGTCAGCATCCAATATCGCAACAAGTGCAACCTCCGGAAAATCCAATCCCTCGCGAAGCAGGTTGATGCCCACGAGGACATCAAACTCACCTTTTCTCAGCCTGCCGAGAATCGCAACGCGTTCAAGCGCGTCGATATCGCTGTGGAGATATTCGACCCTGATGCCAGTCTCATGAAGATATGCGGTAAGGTCTTCTGCCGAACGCTTGGTGAGAGTCGTCACGAGAACACGGTCACCCCCTTCTGCAACCTTACGTATCTCCTCCATGAGGTCATCTATCTGGTTCTTCAGCGGACGCACCTCGATCTCAGGATCAAGAAGTCCGGTAGGCCGTATCACCTGCTCGGCCACCGTGTTCGACACCGAATACTCGTAGTCCCCCGGAGTCGCGGAGGTGAACACTATCTGATGCACCTTCTGCTCAAACTCCGGGAATCTCAGCGGACGGTTGTCCTTTGCGCTAGGCAGACGGAAACCGAAATCGACAAGCTTCTGCTTCCGCGCCTGGTCGCCGTTGTACATCGCCCTCAACTGCGGCACCGCGACATGCGATTCATCGATTATCGTAAGGAAATCTTCGGGGAAATAGTCCAGCAGACATTCTGGAGGCTCGCCTGCCGCCCTGCCGGTCAACGGACGCGAATAGTTCTCGATGCCGTTGCAGTATCCAAGTTCGCGCATCATCTCAATGTCGTACTCGGTACGCTCCCGGACGCGCTGAGCCTCTATGTATTTCTTCGCCCCCTCGAAATATCTGAGACGTTCCGCAAGCTCATCTTCGATGCGCTTGTACGCCGCCTCCATCTTCTCCTTCGGCATGACGAACTGCTTGGCTGGAGTTATGACCACAGCCGGCATCGACACACCCGTTTTGCCCGTTACCGGATCAAGAGAGCGGATGGAGTCCACCTCGTCCCCAAAGAACTCCACGCGCACACCCTCAACTGCATATGCGGGGAAGATGTCGATAACATCTCCGCGCACACGGAAATTGCCTTGCACAAACTCCATGTCGTTGCGGGAATACTGCGCCTCTATGAGGCGTGCAATCAGGTTGCTGCGCCCGGTATCGTCCCCGACCGTAATCCGCACGGCGAGATCGCGATACTCCGTAGATTCACCCAATCCGTAGATGCATGAGACGGACGCAACGACAATCACATCCTTCCGTGCAATCAAGGCGTTCGTTGCGGAAAGGCGGTAGCGTTCTATCTCCTCGTTGACGGACGCATCCTTTTCGATGTACGTATCGGTCTGCGGGATGTACGCCTCTGGCTGATAGTAGTCGTAGTAGGAGATGAAATACTCCACCGAATTTTCGGGAAAGAACTCCTTCAGTTCCGCAAAGAGCTGGGCGGCAAGCGTCTTGTTGTGGGAAAGTATGAGTGTCGGGCGATTCCACCTCTCGATGAGGTTCGCCATCGTGAAGGTCTTGCCGGAACCCGTCACACCCTGAAGGACAAGCCGGCTTTCGCCGGCTTCAAGTCCCTTCAAAAGCTTCGCCACAGCCTCGGGCTGATCACCCGTAGGCTTGAACGGAGCCTTCAATCTGAACAGCTTCTCGTTGCTATGGCTCGTATTTTCTTTAAATTCATTCATCAACGTGCGTTATTATAGCACACAATGATGCGGACTTGTTTCTCAAAGTAAATGCCACTATCGACATCAAAACTCCACCGCGCCGTCACTCTTTTTTGGTATTATTCCATGTATTTCAAGACAAGGAGCACACAGTCATGTCCACCATAGCAAAGAGCATTCTGCAGACAATAGGCGGTTCGCCGCTTGTCGAGATATCCGACAAGCTGAACAAGGGCAAGGCCCGTGTTCTCGCAAAGGTCGAATTCTTCAACCCGGGCGGAAGCGTCAAGGATCGCATCGCCCTTGCCATGGTGGAAACCGCCGAGAAATCAGGGAAGCTCAAGCCCGGCGCAACAATCATAGAACCGACAAGCGGAAACACAGGCGTAGGGCTTGCGCTTGTAGCGGCAGTGCGGGGCTACAATCTGATCCTCACGATGCCGGAGACGATGAGCATCGAACGGCGCAAGCTTGCCGCCGCCTATGGTGCGGAAATCGTCCTGACTCCCGGTGCCGCCGGAATGAAAGGCGCAATCGAGAAGGCAGAGGAACTGCGCGATTCAATTCCTGGTTCGATGATACTCCAGCAGTTCGAGAATCCCGCCAACCCATATTTCCACTACCGCACGACCGGACCGGAAATATGGGATGCGACCGGCGGCGAACTGGCGGCGTTCGTGGCGGGAGTCGGAACAGGCGGCACAATTACCGGCACAGGAAGATTCCTCAAGGAGAAGAACCCCGATGTAAAGATCGTAGCCGTAGAACCGGACACATCGGCGGTTCTCTCCGGCGGAGAGCCCGGAATGCACAAACTGCAAGGCATCGGAGCGGGATTCGTTCCGAAGGTAATGGACGTTTCCTTGCTTGATGAAGTCGTAAAAGTCAGCGCAGAGGATGCCGGAACCACCGCCCGTACAGCCGCGGCGAATGAGGGGATGCTTGTCGGCATATCGTCCGGAGCAGCGCTCTGGGCGGCGCTGAAACTTTCAAAACGTCCTGAATTTGAAGGCAAGACGATTGTCGCACTTCTGCCGGATACGGGCGAACGCTATCTCTCCACCTGGCTGTTCGACTGAGCCGACCACAAAATGAAACGTCAACCAGCCAAACCAAAAATCAACGAATAGCTGACAATCGAGTGTCGACAAAAGGGAGGCCCCTGATGCGCCCATCGCCTTGCGCAGCGAAATGTGCTCGATGCAGCGGTTGAGGCGGTTCTGGAAAGCGGCGGCTGGATTGCGCAGCTTGCATTCGTGCATAATCGAAACCTGCGCCAAGTACAGATCGCATAACTCCTCTTCAACCCAGAAACACACCCTGCAACTTAAGAGCCTTGGCGAGTGCAGAATAGTCAAGCAAACGTGGGGACAGGCCCTTCTTTGCGCAAAGTGCCGCCGCAGTTCCCGCCGCTTCGCCGGTCACGAAACACGGACAAATGAGGCGGAACGTATCAACGGAATCCGGTGCACCAAGGCAACGTCCCGCAGCAAGAACATTCTCGCCCTTCTTAGGTACAAGCGAACGGTAGGAAACAGGCATCGCCGGATGTTTTGGACCGTCAGCTCCAAACCAACCGACGACTTCCTTTGTGTTTTCGCCAGCGCGTTCCGCCGCCCGGGAATGAATGAACTCCGCATCCAAAAGACGCGTTGCACGCGGACCTATCTGCGAGCAGGTGTTGGCGATGTACACTTCCTCCCAACCGGGTGTTTTCTGCATCTTGGAGACGTGTTCCCACCAATACTTTCGGTGAAACACTTCCGCCTTGGAAAGATCGCGCACGGAAAGTCCGTTTCCTTGCGGTCCAAGCCGTCCGCCCCACCAAGTAGACGGATTCGCCTCATTGCCGCGCATAGGCCAGGGCTTCTTGCTGCCGTAGATGTCTGTTTCAATATCTTTCGGCGGCTTCTTGGCCGTAATACGATCCATATTCGCAAGCCGGGTTATAAAGCCGATACCGTGCGTAATCTGCCGATATCCGCAACCTGCCGCAAAGAAAATATCACCGTCGCCGGTTGCGTCCACAACCTGCTTGGCAAGAATCGCCTGCGGCCCTTGCTTCGACTGGAACACTACCCCTTTGACTGCATCGCCGTCCTGTATGACATCCACTCCCCAGGAATGGAAGAACATCTCAACCCC
>JAFXEA010000122.1 GCA_017521065.1 Kiritimatiellia bacterium
AGCGGGCATCTTCGAGACGCACCGGTCCAATGTCCGCAAACGATTTGTGGAATGTACGATGGCGACGGTTGTATTCAGCAAGTGTGCCGTATTTCCTTTCCATGCGACGACGGTATTCCGTGACGTTCTCCGGCTCCTCATCCGGCTCATCCTTGGTGAACCGCAACGAAAGGTTCGGCTCATCGCATACCGTATATGCAATAGGGCCGTACTTTGCCACGGCTGCAGCTGTAGTGCGCGCCTTTTCCGCAATCTTCCTGCGGCCTTTTTCCGTATTGATGGGACCATACACCGAACGGTTGTTCGATTCGCCGATCTGCATTGGATAGAACCAGTTGCTCTCTCCAAGGTATCCACCGCCGACCGCCATGCCGGATGACATCGGCAACGTGAGGTTTCGCTTGTCGCCATCGCTGTAGTAGCCGATGGGCAGGCTTTGGCAAAGAACCCCAGCACGTTCCAGTTGCCGGTCCACAATTGGATACGCATCCCGGCTGACGGCGGTTCCCTGCCCCCATATCCCGACGCCGAAGTCGTTTTTGAAACGCTGCCAATCCCTGTCTCGAGCATAGATATCCGTTCGGGCTACAGCCCGCACGCTACCATTTTCCTCCAAATATGCACGCACCACACCCTTGTTCGTGAAGAGTGCTCTTGTCGGCACCTCAATTTTTGAAAATGGCCGGGAGACGCCGCTTTCAATTATACGCCCTGAAAAATCTTCCAGCGTCCAGCGCACAACCGCAGAATCTGCCACAACGTCAGAACTAATGGTAAACACAGCAGGATCATCGCCGCTGCAGGATGTACGCTCGCCCTTGAGCATGAGACGGGGGCCGGTTTTCTCGAAATACCGTGCACTCCAATCTACGGTGCGGCCATGTCCGTTTACGCTCTTTAGCGATACCGCGTATCGGCCCGATACATTGCATGCGGATTTCGCCTGTGCGACCGCTTCTTCCACATTCGAAGCCACCCCATCCTTGCGGACCATGCCGGTCAAATCGACCGCGCTCCAAATTGTCTTAATGGCGGAGGAAACATCGGCCGAATCCTTGCCGGAAACATACAAAAACGCCTTTAGCATAATAGGATCGGCAAAACGACTGAATGGGAAATCCGTAATTCCGTAGCACCCGGCATTCATCACGTACTTCAGTTCTCCTGCGCGTCCGTTCTGCTCACGGATTACACGCCCCTTGCCGAAACGGCCCTCCTGGAACGTCTTTCCGGGGTCGATATACGCAATACTCCTGTCAATGTTTCCCGGATACGCTCTGGCAAGCGGATGCTCCGATCCGAGAGGAGTAAACGATGTTTCCGAAAACAGTTTCTCGAAATGTCCGGCGTTTGCATTATACATATAGTAAAGACCTGCGCCGTTCCTAACGCCATCAATTATCGCTGAAGACATCTCTGCGCCGATGTTCACAGCCACAGACGACAGTATGCAGTAGAAATCATATTCTCTCCCGGCAAGATGCTTCTTGACGGCATTGATATCGTCGTCCGTCATGTAGATATCTTGATCTAGTCCTGTGGTCGAGAGTACATCCACATCCACATCCGTTCCCTCGAACAGTTCCATCACCTCTCGACGCCCCCTGAAATGCCTGTTGAACACGAGTCCTCGCGCCTTAACAGCAGATGCGCCATATGGGTTTGCGGCAATTGGTATGCCAGCATCAACCGGAACCTTGCGCCCTGAGCGTGCGACTTTCCTTATGTCGAGAGCGCCAACCTTGCCCTTAAACAGACGGATGGAAGCCACGTCCAAGCCACGTCCTCGATCAGATTTGGGTTCCCATTTGTAGAATAACATACATTTAGGCAGTCCCTTATTCGTAGAGCGGAACGGGAAATAATACGTATGGAATTCCTTTCCCAGAATCACATGCTTTGCAATGCTCGTTCCTTCGCATATCTTACCGTCCGTATCTCTCCTGTAAAGCTCAAGGATGTTCATCTGCGCTTCATCTCCGCCATACGCTCGAGCCCGTACCTCAAGCGTGTATTCGGTATCGCGTTCATACACCTGCGGAACTCCCTTGAGAAAATGGTAAGAATCTCCCGTAGTGCGGAATATCCACTCCCTGCTCATCGGCATGGTCTCACGTCGCAGGGTCACACCTTTCCCGACAATCTGCCAGGACCGGTCAGGAACGGCAAATTTCGGGTTCGCGAAATAATTTACCTTGAGATTATTATGCGGCGAGAAAACTGTAACGGGCGTAGCCCCATCATCCCTAGAGAACCTAGCTTCCCCCCAGTATTTCATGCATCCATAGTCGAAGTTCTCCGGCATTGCACCCCATACGCTGTCCTCACGGTAATCATCCTTGAAATTCAGGTTGCGACGAGCGACAAAAATCGCGATTTTTCCACCGTCCCGAATTCCATCAAGACCGACAGACGAAGCCGGCAACTTCACATTGAATGTGGTACATCCGTCAGACTCAAGAATCTTGAGTCCAAGTTCTTCAGGACGGCGCAGCTCACGTTTCGCTCCATCATTGCAATCCCCATAATACACAAGTCCATCTTGAGAAAACGCAAACTGACGAAACGTCTTGCCTTCTTTTGAAGGAGACAGGAATATCTCAAAATTGTTATCACGGAAAAGCCGCCTGTCCACAGGACGTTTTGCGCATCCCTTCTGAAAATATCCCCTCAGCGACACATAAAGGAAATCATCATCATACAGAAATTGCACAGCAGCATCATCGATTGCGGCATCCATGCAACCAGGGACAACAAAACCCGACAAGGTATCTGCTCTTGACCAAACACTCTCGACACGCTTCCCATCTTCAAAAGGCGAGGAAGAGGCTCGACGTATGGTCACGGGCTTGTTTTGCCCTGTCAATGACACTGCATTGGCAGACATTGCCGTCACCGCGGCAAACGTCACAACAACCGACATGACTGCCGCAAACATCATTGTTCTTTTCATTCTTAACCCCTTCAGCCTGAGTTGCCTTTTCTTCTTGTGGCGAAAGAATACCAAAAACATTTTTTTTTTCAAGCAAAATAATATCTGCACGGGGATACTGAAGGCCTTTCTAAATTATTTCAAAGTAGGTCAAACCTACTTTGAAATAAGCAGATGATAAATCTGCAGCCGATACCTCTATAATTGACGGGAAGAACATCGCTGAATACGAATCACAATGGCAAAAGGAAACACCTCACGCTTCAAAATCGAGGCAGAGGCGCGTTTGGGTGAATGGGCGAACTTTCGTGTTTGCGACTTCCACATGCGCCGGATGGACAGAATATCCCTTAAGCGCCGCCTCAGACTCAAATGTGGAGTCAAGCATCACATCTGCATTTGAACTTGCCAACCCTTCGGTCTTGACCGAAATATCCACAAGCCCAGGCACAACACCCTTCAGGCCTTCCAGCCCGGCTTTGATTCCGGCCTTCACCGCTGCCTTGTCCTCAATCTCTTCCTTGAGTTTCCAAAGAATAACATGCTTTACCATTGCTTATTTCCTCTCATTTCTTCACTTCTTTTGCCACCACAGGTTGTGGCAGTTTACAGGCACTGCCGCCATCACCCTATGACCACAATCTTTCCTGTGCCGCTTTCTATCTTGATTATCTTTTGACTCATCAAAGTCGAAAGCACTGGATCAATATCGGGCTGAGGCGTATGATAGATTTTCTTCAGGACATTTTTCAACACTCCGATATGCGGGACCTTTAGACGCTTGCTCTTCAAATCTGCCGCCAATGCAGCGACCAACTCGCGCCGGTACGCTTTTCCTGCAGAAACCGCAGCCTGAAGCACTCCGTCATTAGGCAGAAGAGCCTCGAACTCATCCTTGTCATACCATACGGTTTTGCATTTCGCGCACACATCGATTTCCACAGAACTACCAGTGGAAGAAACCTTCACTATGCTCATTGCTGAACCGCAATCAGGGCAGACACAACCGTTCTTCTCATATTCAGACGCGCGTCGCAACAGTTCATTGAGGCCTTCCTCAGAAAATATGTTTTTTAATACCGTTATCTTGGCAGACATACCTCCACACTTTGTGCATGTACGGCAATTTCTATTGGACTTTGTGCGGGACGCGATCAACTCCTCACCACATCTGGGACACTTCGACGGTCTTTTCTCATTGCTTTGGGTCTCAATCGACCTTCTTGGCAGAACCACAAACTTCGTGCATGCCGAACGGAAGCTCATCGGAGCCTTCTCTCCTCCAAATCCATACACCTCCTTACCGCCCTCACGTATCTTCGACGCCAGAGCCGTGAAATCACTGTCATTGGAGACGATACAAACACCATCACACGAACTTTTATACAAAACCTCCATGGCATCAATGACCAAAGCTATGTCGGCTATGTTCTTTCCAGGTACATTGCAGACCAGCGGACGGGCGACTATTCCATACTCACGTTGAGCACGCTGCCACCCTTCTGCATTAGAAAAGCACTTTACCGTCCCGTACGCACGACGGATAATTGGTTCGCCAAACTTCCGTACATGTTTGAAGATATCAACAGCCGAAGCTGGGCTGATATTGTCTGCATCTATAAAAACTGCGACTGTCTTATCTGACATCGTTCGACCTTTCCATCCTGTCAGAAGCGCCCACGAAAGACATTCCTTCCGACACTTTCCTTTCCTTGCAACTGATGACAGTAATTATACCACAACAACATCATCCATTCACAAATAAAGCAAGCATCAAATCTACAATTTCCATCAAAATACGCAAAATCCAGATGTTAACAAAACCGGTTTCGTTTGGTACAATGTCACGCAAAAAAAAAAAAACAAGGATTCAAAAATGGCTATCGATTGGCATGTTCTGGGCGCGTTCATCTCATATCTCATTTTGATGCTGCTCATTGGATTCGTCTGTTCCAAGCGCCAGGAGAACCTAGGCGACTACTACCTCGGCGGACGCAAGATGAACAAGTGGGTCGTGGCGTTTTCCGCGCAGGCCTCCGACATGTCTGGCTGGCTCCTGATGGGGCTTCCCGGCGCGGTATTCCTGTCGGGGATAAGCGAAGCCTGGATAGGCGTAGGGCTCGGGATCGGCACATACCTAAACTGGAAGATTGTCGCCGGCCGCCTGCGGCGCTATTCTGCGACATTCGGTGACGCAATCACAATCCCCGACTTCATCGCCAACCGTCTTCACGACCGTTCCGGCATTACACGCATGATCGCCGCACTCATCATCCTCGTGTTCTTCACATTCTATACGGCCTCAGGATTCGTCTCGGCGGCGAAACTCTTCTCCGTCATCTTCCCCGTATCCTACACGACGGCACTCCTTGCGGGGAGCG
Organism: Kiritimatiellia bacterium; assembly: GCA_017521065.1. Classification (GTDB taxonomy): domain Bacteria; phylum Verrucomicrobiota; class Kiritimatiellia; order RFP12; family UBA1067; genus UBA1731. The sequence continues at coordinate 5,314 of JAFXEA010000122.1, forward strand.
TGGTTGTCGTCTCCTACACACTTCTCGGCGGCTATATGGCCGTGTGCTGGACCGATCTCATTCAGGGACTGCTGATGTTCCTTGCAATCCTGCTCGTCCCGGCAATCGTAATCTGCGGCGTAGGCGGATTCTCCGCCACGGTCAACCAGCTGAACGCAATAAACCCCAACCTCCTGAACGTATTCACAAGCGCAAACACCGGTCTCGCCTGCGGCGGCGTTGCGCTTGTGTCGAGCTTCGCATGGGGACTCGGATATTTCGGAATGCCGCACATCCTCGTTCGTTTCATGTCCATCGACCGTCCGGAAGAGATGAAAGGCTCCCGCCGCATTGCAATGACGTGGGTGGTATTCTCCCTCATTGCAGCCATCGTCCTAGGGCTGGTGTTCCATCTTTTCCTCAAGCAGCACGGTCTCACCCTCGAACAGACGGGCGGCGATCCGGAGAAATGCTTCATGATCATGATAAACGGCATTTTCTCGAACGGCATAGTGGTGCGCATCTTTGCCGGATTCCTCCTTTCCGCCATCATGGCGGCGATCATGTCCACCGCCGACAGCCAGCTTCTCGTCTCGGCCTCGTCCTTCACCAACGACATCTACAACCGGATACGCCGCAACGCCTCGAACCGCGAGCTTATCGGCGTTTCGCGCCTCGCTGTGGCGGCAGTTGCAACCGTGGCGGCGATATTGGCGCTGAACACCGAAGGTGACTTCTTCAAGGTTGTCATGAAGATGGTCTCATTCGCATGGGGCGGCTTCGGCGCGGCGTTCGGTCCGCTCATCCTGCTTGCGCTCTACTGGCGACGTCTCAATCTCGCAGGCGCGGTCGCCGGAATGATAACGGGCTCCGCCACCTGCTTCATCTGGAAATTCCTCCTTGCGCCCAGGTTCGGTGCGGATTATCCGATCTTCAACATATACGAACTCGCGCCCGGCTTCATCCTCGCCTTCATCGCAACAATCGCGGTTGCTCTTCTGACCAGGCCCCCGTCAACTGAAATAACCGCTGAATTCGATTCGGCGAAGAAATAGAAGCTCAGCCAATCCCCAACCGCCACCGCGTCATTTCTGATCGTCGCCGTCCTTATTCTGCTTGCGATGACGGTCATGGAAGAGTAGAATTCCGAAAACCTCGAGCCCGACAAGCGCAAGAACGGTGGTGGCGATGGCAAGACCGTAAAGCCCGGCGGCAGTGGCCATGCCGATTCCGGCCGCGACCCAGATGCCTGCGGCAGTGGTAAGCCCATGGACAGACTGGCGGTCGACCATGATCGCTCCGGCGCCGATGAAACCGATTCCGCTCACGATCTGCGCAGCAACGCGCCCAGGATCGCCCTGACCGCCAAAGCCATGCTGCGAAACGAGCAGCATCAACGCAGAACCGAGAGCGACGAGAAGATGCGTACGCGTACCTGCGACCTTGCCGCGATATTCGCGTTCCGCTCCGATAACTCCACCCAGCACCCCTGCGAGCGCCAACCTCAAAACCATTTCAACAAGCTCATTCATGTCCACGGATTATAACACAGTTTCGACCGATCGCTGACCGCACGCCATGGCATCATCTGCCGTGGCGCTGCTTCTCTTCCTTGAACCACTTCTCCCAGGTCTTGCGGTCTTCCTTCATCTCTTCACGGCGCTTCTCACGGCTCAAGTCGCGCATCGCCTCGTTGCGTTCGCTGCGCTCCGCGGCGCGCTCCTGACGCATCTCGCGACGGAACTCAATCTGTGCCTCACGCTCCTTGCGTTCGATGCCGTCCTTGTCGAATTCCTCCTCAAGGACCTCCTCGCGCTCGATATCGCGATGACGGTCAGCCTGGACGCTCAACACGTCGTTCGTCGTGACGTCGATAACATACGGCGTGAGGATGAACATGCGCTGGACGGTTTCGTTGCGCGTGCTCGAACCACCAAAAAGCCAACCGATCCACGGAATGTCGCGCAGATACGGGATGCCCCAGCCGCCGGACTCCTTGATGTCCCGGAGATATCCGGCAAGCATGATGGAATGACCTTCAAGCACAGCAGCCTGCGTCTCAAGAGAAGATGAACGCGTCATCGGCATCGCATCGACAGAAATCGCCTCAAACCCACCATCCTGAAGCTCCATCGAAAGCCACACGCGATCAGGTTCGTTGGTCGATACGGCACGAACGATGCGCGGCTTGACCTGAAGTTTCGTCCCGGCGGAGACCTCCTCCAGCGCTGCGACCTCCGTTCCTACGACACGGGCGTGATAGCTCTGCGTATCCGTCATCTCGGCGGACATGTTGTTTAGCGTAAGGATCGAAGTGCGGGATATTGAACGCGCCTTGCCCTTCTCCCTTAGAGCAGACAGCGAAGCGGATACGGAGTAATCGTCGCCAAGATACGTAAGCGCACCGGCAAGCCCTTTGCCGCCAAGGGTTGCGGGATTGAAAAGGTTGGCGGCGTTCTGCCCCGCCGCGCCTTCGAACTCGTCCCTCACACCGGAGACCTTGAGCGAGAGCTGCCAATCGAGCGCATCCTCCTGAGACATCTCGAGAACGGTGACACCAATCTCCACGAGTTTCTGGGGCCTGTCAAGATCAGCGATGAGCTTTTCATACATTGGAAGACGCGTCACGGTATCACGCACTATCACCGCGTTCAAGCGGTTCTCCGGACGTATCACAGGGCGGAACGCCGAATCCGTGTTCGCCGAAAGGCGGTCCGTCTCGTTAGTTGAATCACCCTCACGCACAGGAGCCGGGCTGGAGCCGCCGTTCATTATCTCCTCCAGAAGACGTGCTATGCCACGGATGGTAGTGGTGGATTCGGGACTCGTTACGCTGAAGCTCACGTCATCCGCCCATGTATGCTTAAGAGGGAAAATACGCGTCTCGACGACGGTGAACGTGCGCTGTTCGCGAAGCTTGTCCGCACGGGCGATCATCTCCGACACAAGCATCACATATCGCGGCGGGCCGGACACCATGATGAGCTCGCCATTGGATGCAGTCTTGAGCGGGAAGCGCGAATCCTCCACGCCAAGTTCGACCATCATCTTCAGAACCTCATCCGCTTTCATGTAGCGCAGGTCTATTAGCGTAGAACCCATCTCACCTACGGTATAGATGTAGAGAGCGGTGCCGTCGTAGTACCAAGTGAGATTGTGTACGGCCGATATGCGGTCAAGGAAATCGGCAGGCGGGACGCGCTTGAAGTCTCCGGACAGCACACCCGTCACGCGGTCGGAAAGGAGAATCGGGATCCCCTGCGCAACACTGAAGCTCTCAAGCGCGGA
>JAFXEA010000123.1 GCA_017521065.1 Kiritimatiellia bacterium
AGAGCGGAATAGATTATGGACGCTATCGACGTAATGATGATGACAGTCCACTGGTCAATGCCGAAGATAACCTGACCGATCTTGATGGCGGCAAGCATCACAAGACCAGTGGTGATTACGTTGAACACTATTCCCAGATAGATTGAACGGAATCCGCGCAGAATCGCCGCAGCCTTTCCTGAATACCTAAGCTCATAGAACTCAATGTCGCTTTTTGCCCCTGAGCGAACCCATAGCTTGGAGTAGACGAATACTGTCATCATGCCCGTAAGCAGAAACGCCCACCACTTCCAGTTCTCGCTGAGCCCCGAATTACGGATGAACTCCGTGAACATGTTCGCGGAGTTGGTGGACGTGGATGCCGCACACATGGATATACCGATAAGCCACCACGGCATGGAGCGCCCGGAAAGAAAGAAGTCCTTCGCATCCTTTCCGGCCTTGCCCGAACACTTGAGAGCAATGCCTATAAGAATTACGAAAAAGACCGCTATTGCAGCCCAGTCCCAGCAATTGAGAAGCATTGTTGTTTTCATGCCGTTTAGTGTACAAAAAGCCTTCCCAAAGACACAGATATAAATGCGCAAAAATTATACAACGAATGCGTAGCAAAAACAGGAGCCTAACATAGTTCCGAAACGCATCGGTCACGGAAACGCTATCATATCCGCCATTGCATCACGCCACCAGTATATGACATCTGGATTATCCGTATAGTTTTTCAGTGAATCCACGACTTTGCGCGGAACCGAAATGAGTTCTTTCGCCTTTTTATGCCATGTACCGCTTCTCTTGCCGGAATATCTCTTAAGCTTCTCCTCAAGTATCTTCGCATACGCGTAATCCTCCAATCCATCCCGAAAATTCTCAAGTCTGATCGTTGGCACTGGAGTTCCATTCGGACCAACGCATACCCAAGAGCCGTCACCATGATAATCGCGCCAGCTACGAGGTTCCCAATCCGTAAAAGGGCCGCTTTCAATGCAGCGTTTTGACTGCCAGTAAGTCGTCTGATAATATAAAAAACCGTCTGGACGGTATTTGACAGATTGAGCCCCCATCAGGATACGTCCTTCAATTGCTGGACATTCAATGAACATGTTGGCATAGGGAGCAGAAGGAACACAGCAAATGTACCACCAGACCTTGCGACCTTCATTCCTGCTAGCCTTCACTTCCGGAATTTTGTATTTTGGCGTTAGCGGAACGAACCAATCAATATCACGAAGTTCCGTTGCAACGCCGAAAGAATCGTCATAAGCGGTTGTAGCCACCGGAACTCCCGGACAGGCCTCCTTTAACAGGCAAACCGCCGTCTGCACTGACGGCAGATGTTTTCTTATCACCTCGTCGCACCCGTACAGATAAGCATGACCTAACAATCCTCGCATTTTCACCTCGTCATATGCTGTCTGTATGCGCGGCAGCACATGTGCGCGCCACTCTGCCACATCCGCAACGTTGGTGGAACGCGGGTGACTCCAGTACCCAAGGTTGAATAGTCCAAGACGCCCCTGTCTCCCGAGGCGCTCCAATACATCGAATCTCACTCCGTCGCCATTATGATAGAGGTTATCCATTGTTATGTAATAGTCAGCAAGAAAATCACACCACGCCTCAATGTGGCTCCGTTCCAGATCGAACTTCCCCTTCGGATCGAAGGTTATTGCAAGCGGCAACGGAGAGACTCGTGGAACGGTGAAAGCATTGACCCGAACAACGAACGGGATACGTATAGGTTTTGCACGATCCGCCGATATGACCAATTTACCCGAATATACGCCGGCTGGCTGTCTTTCAGGACAAGACACCCTGATCCAGAAACTCTGGACATCCATCCCGGCAACCGTCACACCATCCTTCATAAAACCCAACAATGGATCAGGCCACCAGCCTGTCGCCGGGATACGCGTTTTGCGCATATATCCCGGCCCAGTCTGCAATTCTGCATCCAAAACATTATATCCGACCCTATAAGGAGGAGATTGCGTGATATTCACGTAACCAACAACATCACAAATGACATTTGAAGCGGGAAAAATGCCGGACGTCCCACGCAAATCACCATCCAACGCAATTCGAACATTATGTAGATCATAGTCCAACGGAGAAACCAAAACCTGAACACTTTCATGTTCATTTCGCGCAAGACGGACTCGAATCCCATTCTTAGGAATCATCCGCGCGGAAAACAACCCACGAGGCATGATCTTTTCCATTGAAGTCGCCATCCCTATCGCCATCGAGTCCGATCGCCACGGTGACGTGGCAGTCTGGCGGCAGAAACGCGCATAATCCTTCGCGTGCGCAAGCTCATTGCGCAAGCGATCGTTCTCTGCAACTTGCGCATCACATCCGGACATCGTCAAAGGTAACAACCTACATGCGCTCTCAGGAACATCCGGCAGCGGCTCACCTTTTTTTAGGAGCATGATACGATCAATGTGAATCACCTGTCCGTGAGGATGGCTTTTGGCGGCAGTGTAAAAATGGATTCGTGTGATATTGGATGGTGAAGTTTTCTCAGGCCAGTTTTTCAACGGAACAACAAGACGATGGAAGCCACGCGCAGAGATTCTGACCGTTCCGCGAAGCCCCACATCGTTTATGATTTTGCCTTCTGGACCGGCGATATACACTGAAAGATATGCATTAGTCCCAGCATCATATTCCGAAACCACATCAACAACAAGACGATCAAATCCACGCCAATCGCTCGTGGGCGACGGCAAAGTGACCGAGGGCCATTCCCCCAATCCCGCCCGCCATGGTTTACACGCCAACCTAAGAGCATAATCCCCCGATGCGAACGCTGATTTCTCAACAGATACCGAAATGCCGGATCCTGACCATCGCCTTACCAGCGACCGATCCCTCTCCGTCTCGAAATCAAATAGGACCGTCCCTCCGTACGCAAGAAAGCCTGCAACTCCAAAAATTACCGATACAAACATACGGCATCGACATAATACGGTTGCCTCAATCATCTTTCCTCCAGATATTAATGTCCGCAGCTCATTAAGCTTTGGCTTCTAGCGTCTATAGCCAGTCACATTAACGGAGGATGAACATAGAACCATAACGATATAACGGTTCGACCCTGATACAATCAAAGACAACCCATCCATAAGCCGTATCTGATTTATCCAAAACTGTCTCATCACAAACAAGAAACTCATTCTTTCCTTCGACCAAGTCGGCGGCATCAAGCTTTAACGAAAAATCCACGTATCCCTTATCACTTTCGAACGTATCCGAACCGAGATGCCTACCATTCACATAAAGCCCAATTTGGTGAGCTCTCCCTCCTCCCACGCTGATGCGAGCAGTCATCCTGAATCGGTAATCCTTTCGTCCTGCAATATCTCCAGAAAAATTGACGAATGTCGTGCTTTTTAGTCTCCATGCATCTGTGTGCGATGGCCTTATTGAATTACCGAAGTGCGTCCAAGTTTCATGCTCGGCATAATAAGTGTTATAGTCTGCGTGTGCCGATGCAAATTCGGAATGGGCATCATTCTGCGATCCAATCTGAATACCACCACCAAGCGCAAGAGCATCAAACGAGACAATTCCGGAAACATGCGTCAACTTCAGTGTATTCACACCTTCTATCAGGAACAATCCCTTCAAGGGGAATGCTGTAGTCCGACCAGGGAATGTACGAAGTGTTCCCACAACCTGTCCGTTAATCGATACGGTTGCAGCACCTGCTGATGAATCCGAAGGCGGCGTTACGCGTAACATCTGGTTTACATGAGCCAAATGCGCTGGAAGGGAGAACTTGATTGTCACTGACGGACGGTCTGCTGTCAATGAGTCTGGCATCTTCGCATGGTTATTCGAATCGTTCGCCACAACTTCAGCAGTTCCATCGCCCGCAAACTCTAAAGAACTTCCGTTTAAGGTTCCAAGACGTACGATATCCATCCTTGGATATGCAAACACCTGACGGATTTCATATTCGCTCAACGCACGAGGCCAAGCAATCAACGATTGAATACTGCCCCTGAAACTCTTGATATCGTTTGCATTCGCGTTCATCCACCACAGTTTCCCATTATAGTAGTCATTACCGGATCTCGCTCCCCTTATGCCGCCAATACGCACACATGATGACGCAGTAGTTGAACCCGGATTCGGATTGAGCGAAGCAGCATGAAGAGTCATTGGCTTAGCCTTCTTGAGATAAGCACCATAGGCACCATCCCAATACGCATATAATCTCACCTCTTTTGATTTCACCGTAATCGCACAGTCCACCCATGTGTTCACAGGAGCACAAAGTTCCTTGCCCGATGAATCAGTCATTTTGTGCCACAAATCACCTTCACCTAGACGAAACACTCCATTCTCCCCAACACCGAGCAGCACACCCGTACCAGGACTGTTAGCATCGCCCCATTCCCATCCAGCATTGAGAAAATAGGATTCACGGACTGTACAATTTTTCATCTCCGTACCAGGCAACGTGCCGTCCCAGCGGAAACGGGTGAAGAACGTATAGCCAACATCACTCGCATTCGATATAACAAAAGGAGATGTCAACTCAAGTGCCGAGAAATAACCAGCAGTTCCATCTGTAACATCAACAACCTTTTGCGAAAAATGCGCTACGGTCTCCTCCTGTTCAAAATTGGCGTATGGATAACGTACCGTTTCCTTTCGCAATTCAACCCCTTCTCCATCGCTCGAATATACACCTCTCACAACTGTAGCATGGGAAAAATGCGATGGACTTCCCATTTTCAGAGCTTCAGGGAATGCAACAGCACTCTCTTTCGGGATCAATCCACTTCCAACGAAGCCACGACGCCAAATTACGGCATCAGAGAAGATATCGCGCGCAGCGGAAGCAACAGCAGTCAAACCCACCATTGCCACACCTATCAAAACAAAGAACCTGCTTATCATTATTCCTCCTTTTAAAAATACTTCATAAATTATATCATAATGCTTTTTTTTTTTTGTCAAATTACTTCTAATTGGAA
>JAFXEA010000124.1 GCA_017521065.1 Kiritimatiellia bacterium
ATCATCAAAAAAGTTTGCTGATGCATATCGAGCAGCAGGAAACAAAGTAGAATATTTTGAATATCCATGTGATCTTGAACCGAATGAGGCTGGCCATTGCATTTGGCGTCCAGATAGCTCTCCTCATCGTCTGATAAACTCTTTAGAATGTAAAATTGCGTTCTTTGCAGGAAATCACAAGGCTACTAATGAGTGGACTGCGCGAGCTATGGATGTTGCATCCATTAACCGAAGACCTATAGGAACTGTTGAGTCTGTAGATCTCAGGTTTGGGCACGGTAATGGTCTTACTAATCGACTCTATCTTGCATATGGTGAAACATACGGAGGTGATCATATTGTAGACTGGGAGCATGTCCTGTTCATATCTGAGGTAACGGATGATATGACATCCATTTGTGTTAATGTACCAATATCCAGAAACTATAAGTTCTTTCTAGATGTTCCGTTTCCTGGGAATAAGATTGGTGTGCCCGTAAGCGATATCATAGGAACAGGAACTCAATACATTGACACAGGTGTAAAATTGCGCGGTGGCGATTCTGTTCGTGTGCGAGTAAAGCCAGCGAGCAACAATAGGGGAGTCATTTTAGGAAGTCGAGGTTCTAATGCAAATGACAGGAATATACAGGTGACTTATATAAGCAAGGGATATATTGTCGATTATAATAGTAGTAGCTATGAACCATATCGGTTGCAAACTGAGCCAGATAATGAAAACGCTAATCGATGGGTCGATATAGTAGCATCACCTGAAGAGCGGTTGGTCAAGGATGTTGTGTCTGGAGAGAAAGTCAAAACGGATACCGATGTTTGTCTGGATCAGTTCGAGACATGTGAGAGTTGTTGGCTGTATTTCAATTCAGGTGCGGCAGTGATTAACGACAAGTTTTCAGGTAGTATTTCATCATTCGAAATCGTTCGCGAAGGTTTCACTGTTGCATCTTATGTGCCTTATAGATTTGGTGAAAAATATGGTTTTTTTGATCGTGTTACCGGGATTTTTATTACTGCGGTTGAGGGAAGCGGTGATTTTTTTGGCACGGAGGATAAGTCAATGACAACTCCTCTGACGTCCTCAACCGAAACTATCCGTAGTGGCAAATCAACGGTTGAGATTCCTCCACGCACTATCTCTTCGTATGCGTTGGTGAATGAAGGTGATGATAAATACATTGATCTTATCTTTGGTGCGGACAACGGTTTGCAAAACAAACTGTATCTTGCATATGATTTGATAGACAGAGGTGATACTCCTTCGGGATGGTCGCAATTGGAATATCTTGGCGTTGTGTCATCTGAAACTAATACATGGCGTGTGTCTGTGCCTGAAAAGGCTCGTCATTGCAGATTCTTTGTTGCGCTTCCCACATATGGTAATACAGTGCCGATAGCTTTAGGAAGTATCAGAGGTAACGGTTCCGGGTATTTCGACACTGGTTATGTGATAAAGGGTGGAGATGCAATTTATGCAAGGGTAAAGCCGGCGACCGAAGGATTGATTTTTGGACATCGTCATTCTACGGGAAGTGCAAATGACAGAAATGTAACGGTTACCTTCCGAATCAATAGCTATTTCATCGACTATAATAGTAGCAATTATGCACCATACCGGTTAACGACAGATGCAAACTCTGGAAATGTGAATCGTTGGGTTGATATAGTCGCATCACCAGAAGAGCGGTCTGTAACAGATGTGATTTCAGGGAGCAAAATTGGTGTAAATAGCACAGTGTGCAGGGATAAGTTTATGACGACTGAAAATTGTTGGCTATTCTCTGTTTCAGGCAATCCAGTTACTAAAGATAAATTTGATGGAGAAATTGCCTCGTTTAAGATTGCTAGAGACGGTGGATTTATAACTTCTCTTACTCCGTGTCGCATTGGTACTGAGTATGGTTTTTATGACAGAGTTAATGCGAAGTTTATAACTGCCGAGACCGGAACATTTTCTGGGATTGAAGATTCCTCTGTAGCTCCACTTTATTCAGTGACCGACGACATTATGGTAAGAGGCTTTTTTGTAATCAGCTTTCGGTGAAGAGGATAAAACATGAATGTGAGAGTAGCCTTGGCGGCACTATTTATGATTTCAACGTATTTGGGTGCACGGGCTGAAAATAGTACTGGCACAAAACCGGATAAGAAATCATTATCAGATGTAGGCGAGATTGTTTTCGGTGTTAACTATCTAGCACCTTTCTCTGCAAGTTATGATCAGATGAAGCGTGAAGGGATTGATATTCATGTCGCAATGCAAAAGGATGTGGCGCAGTTTGCTCGATTGGGATTGAACGGTTTGCGTGTTCACTATTATGACCGGGAGATTTCTGCTCCAGACGGAACACTGGTAGAGAATGTGCATCTTGCTCTAATGGACGAGTTGATTGCACTGTGTTCGTCCAATGGTATCAAGATAGTGATCACGTTGATTTCTGGCTGGCCTACCCCATGTGACATAGGCGGTTTTGCGTCTAATCGTACGAGAAAGGAACTTACGTCTGTGCCTGCTGTTGTTGATGCAGAATGTAGATTTATTGGTGAACTTGTTAGTCATGTGAATCCATTTACAGGTAGGAGATATGCGGATGAGCCGACCATCGTGGCGTTTGAACTTATGAATGAACCTGCATATCCTGCTGGGTTTCCTGATGAAAAGGTAACGGAGGTTATCAATCGTCTAGTTGATGCTGCTCGCAAAACAGGAACAAGGAAACCTTTATATTGGAATTGTTGGACTAAACGAGAGAAGGCTGTTGCATCGTCACGAATTGATGGTGTAACAGGTTCATCATATCCTGTTGGTCTTAACACGGGTGCTGCTCGCAAAGGAAACCGTCTTTCTCAAATCAGACGTTCGTCAATACGCGATGTCCCAGAATTGCGAGGTTTTTCAAAAATGATTTACGAGTTTGATGCGGCTGATGTTAGAGGTGCTTATATGTATCCAGCAATGGCACGTCAATTCTGCGCTGAAGGGATATGCATGGCATTTCAATTTCATTACATTGCAACAGACATTGCTTCTCGCAATCTAGTTAACCGTACGCATCATTTGAACATGTTTCATACTCCGGCAAAGGCAATGTCGCTTGCGATTGCAGCAGAGGTTTTTCGTGGACTTCAGAGAGGCTTATCTTTTGAGCCGTCACATGCTGAAATGGAGTTCTCTCCTTTCCGAATTGTTCCATCAAAAAACCTTTCAGAGATGGTCACCGAATGTGATTATATTTACACGGCTGATACGCAGACCGTGCCGCCAAATCCAAAGCGTTTGACTCGAATTTGGGGATGTGGCAAGTCGCCGATATTCAGTAGCAATGGTAATGGATGCTATTTCTTTGATAAATATATACATGGTGTGTGGCGTTTACAATTAGCTCCGTCGGTCATGGACGTTGCCGACCCGTATACTGGACACAGGAACATCAAAACTGTAATATTACCGAAGCCGATTGAGATGTGGATTGGGCATGATGATATTGGTCAGGAGTATTCTGTATGGGATTCGGATGGTACGTGTATTGGTAAAGCATCAAACGGAACTGTCGTATTGTCTGCGGGTGATTATGTGGTTACGAAAAGCGAGATATTTGATGAGAATGTGAAAAGGGCTTTTTCTCCTAAATTTAAACCTAATTTTCTTGTTCCTAAACCAATGTCCGCATCGTACTGGAACTTCTTTGATCCTATGCAATCGGTCAATTCGCATGTATCTGGCGCAAGAATTTCAACGGTGACTGATGGACGTGGGGCTGTGGCTATTATGATGAGGCTTGCCAACCTAAATACATCAACCACATTTGCGAAGATTTCATCGGGATGTGATGACAGAGCATTTGCGATCAATTTCCCCAATGCGCCTAAGGCAGATGCCGTTATCGTACGAGCACGGGCATCTGAGTCTGTTACGACAAGGATGGAGATGGTGGTTCAGGACAGTCAAGGCTATGCATGGACGGTTATTGTGCCTCTCACAACAGAATGGCAAGATATCAGGATACCAGTGAGAAAGTTCCGTTATTATCCGCATGCCAATAGGCGGAAGCCGCCAAAGAATGTAGTCTTTGATATTCGTAAAGCTATAGATATCCAATTTGGTATAGGTGAATGGCTCTTTCCGGAAGCTGCGGATAAGCCACACGGGTTCATAGTGTCTGGGGTGAGAATTCATTGGACTCAAAACTGATACGCCTTTGCGCTTCGCTATTGGAAGGCTTCACGAAAAGATGCGAAAGATAATGACCGATCCCATAGGCGTACACGGTATTCAGGCCCTTCAGCAGATGACCCGCTCCAACCATCAGGAATCATAGGCCCGGTTGTGATTGAATGAAAGTCTGAGGCTTATGTGACGGGTTTCGAGTTTCAAATTAACTGGAAATCAGCCCGAACCCCATCTCTCATTACCCGTCTTTAATTGGATTGCCATTGATGTGGGTTTTGTCGATGGATGCTGTGGGTTTGACCTTGTTTTTCCAAGAAAAGTGATTTTGCGATAGGAAGAAAATATAAACCATGAAGCCATTTGCGCGTCGGAAACGGCGCGCTTTTTTGTTGTCTCAAAAAATATTTCATCAGCCCTTCGGCGTTGCGCCGGGGGCTTTTTTTTTTGTCGGTTGACCAAGCCAGGCGAAAGCGGATTTCACTTTCCCGTGGCCGCACGTACGCGAGAACGGTGTTCCTCGCTCGGAGAAAGCGCTTGCCGCATGGCGCAAACCATTTCTGTGCTTTGCGCTGGGCAATGGAGCAAGGCATGGCAAAGTGCTTCGCGCCTTGCAAGCTTGAGGTAGGACGCGTGGGACGCGCAAGACGCGTAGGACGATGGTTTCCTGAAATTTGCTTAGAGAGCTTTGCGCTGTGCAATCTTCCTGAAATTTGCCTGGGGAGCTTTGCGCTTGGCAATGGTGAAAGGCATGGCAAAGTGCTTCGCGCCTTGCAAGCTTGAGGTAGGACGAATAGGACGCGCAAGACGCGTAGGACGATGGTTTCCTGAAATTTGCCTGAGAACCTTGCGCTGTGCAATCTTCTTGAAATTCGCCCGGAGAGCTTTGCGCTGTGCAATCTTTCTGAAATTTGCCTGGAGAGCTTTGCGACAGGCAATTCTCCTAGAAATGATCAAGGCCGCTTTCAAGGTGCATATCGCATACTTTGTGCTTTCAAATTCTCCTTGAAATGTCCACGATATCTGCCATGCGCGAAGCTCACCGGCATTTTCTTCTTGAAAATCAAATGTCCTACTCATCTTACGCGTCCCACACGTCCTACCCAAAAGCCAATTGCAAAGCGCGAAGCGCCACACCTACCCAACAACCAAAGAAAGGAAAAGAAACAACATGAAACTGAACATTGACTGGGCGGGGAGGCTCAAGGCGGCAGTGAAGGCCATCTGTCCGTTCATCGCTGGCTCAGTCGGCGGCATCTTCAGCGGATGCACAATCGGCGGCATCGGCCCCAACTTCCTGTAAGAATCATGCATTTGCCGCCTACGGTACTGACATGGGGTCAGCATTAATACTGACCACCCCTCAGCATTAATGCTGACAACCAACCGGCTTCCCTGTCCGCATGGTGCGGCAGGGCAACGACCTTCGCTCGACAGTCGTGTTCTCAATGTCGAACGAAAACGACGGCGATTCCAATCCGAAAGATGGCGCAATGGCTATGGAGCGGAAATGTGGTATAATTCAGCATTGCAAAAAACAAAGGAGATTTTCCATGGCACTCAATATAGTCAAAGACATCGACAGCCGCGTGGCGGTCAAGAACGTTCTCATGTCTGTATCGGACAAGACGGGGCTTGAGACATTCGTTCCTGCGCTTGTGAAGGCCTGCCCTGGCGTGAAGATCTATTCCACTGGCGGCACATATACGAAGGTCAAGGAGATTCTTGGCGCGGATGCCGACAAGTATCTTGTAGCCGTCAGCGACTACACCGGTCAGCCCGAGATGCAGGGTGGTCTTGTGAAGACGCTCGACTTCAAGATTTATCTCGGACTCCTTTCTGAGACGTACAACGAAGCGCACCAGGATGACCTCAAGCGCCTTTCCGCTCAGCCCATCGACATGGTCGTGGTCAACCTCTATCCGTTCAAGGAGACTGTCGCCAAGCCTGACGTAACGCCTGAGATGGCCCGCACCAACATCGACATCGGCGGTCCATGCATGGTTCGCGCCTCCGCGAAGAACTACCTCCGCGTCGCGTCCGTCACGGATCCTCTCGACTACGGCAATCTTGCGGCGGAGCTCGAGGCTCAGGGCGGCACGCTCGGTCTCGATACGCGCTTCAAGCTCATGAAGAAGGCGTTCGCGCACACAGCTTCGTATGATACCGCGATCTCCCAGTTCTTCGCTTCCCGCACCTGGGAAGAGGTGAACGCCACCTACGACCAGCGCTGAAAAAACGCGCCGATGAAAACGCAGATACTTCCATCGCTTCTCGCCGCCGATTTCGGACGGCTCGCCGATGAGATCCTCCGTGCCGAAGCTTCCGGTGCGGAGGCGCTCCATCTTGACGTGATGGACGCGCATTTCGTCCCGAACCTTTCGTTCGGACCAGACGTGGTCGCGCTCGCCGCCAGGATCGCGCCGGGATTCTACCGCAACGTCCATCTGATGATGACGCGTCCCGACCTGTATCTTGATGCCTTTGCGAAGGCGGGGGCGCAGACCATACAGATCCACGTGGAGGCCGACTGTGACATCCACACGCAGCTCAAGCGCATCCGCACCATGGGGCTGAAGAACGCAATCGTGATCAATCCCGAAACGCCGGTCGAACATCTTTTCCCGTATCTGGATGAGATCGACGAAGCACTTGTGATGACCGTCCATCCCGGATATGGCGGACAGAAGTTCATCGAGGATTGCATGCCGAAGGTCGAGACGCTGCGCAGGATGCGTCCTGGTCTTGACATCATGGTGGATGGCGGAATAAACGCTGAGACCGCGCTCATTGCGGCAAAGGCCGGCGCGAACCAGTTCGTCGCCGGGTCGTATCTCTTCAAGCAGGCGGACATGAAGTCCGCCGTCGATGCCATGCGTACAGGGGTTTCCAGATGAAGAAGACAGCAAAGAAAGAGCCGAACCAGAAGAAGATCGCGGAACTCGTAAAGTCACTGCTCGTTGAGCTTGGCGAAGATCCTGAGCGCGAAGGGTTGAAGAAGACCCCTGAACGCGTGGCGAAGTCTCTCACCTATCTTACGCGCGGATACCGCCAGAGCGTCAAGGCCGTAGTGAACGGTGCATATTTCACCAGCGGCACGAACCACATGGTGATTCTCAAGAACATCGAGCTCTATTCTATGTGCGAGCACCATATGCTGCCGTTCTACGGTTCATGCGCCATCGGCTACATCTCCAAGGGCAAGGTGCTTGGCGTCTCGAAGCTGGCTCGCATTGTCGATATGTATGCGCGCCGTCTCCAGATTCAGGAGCGCCTCACCGAGCAGATTGCGGACGCAATCATGAAGGAGGCGAACGCCGAAGGCGTCGGCGTTATCATAAAGGCAAAGCATCTCTGCATGATGATGCGCGGTGTCGAAAAGCAGAATTCGGAGATGGTCACATCCGCAGTGCTGGGCTCATTCCGTTCGGACGAGAAGGTGCGCGGCGAATTTCTCTCTTTGGTGAATGGATAAGGCAATGGAAAAGAAGACAAAACCTCTCTTCATCGTGATGAGCGCACCTTCGGGCTGCGGCAAGTCAACGCTCATAGATCTGCTCCTTCAGGAGTACTGCGATCTTCAGTATTCCATCTCCTGCACCACGCGTGAACCGCGCGGCGAGGAGGAGGATGGCATAGACTACCATTTCATGCCGGTTGAGCGCTTCAAGGAGCTTCTCGCGGAGAATGCGTTCCTTGAACACGCCGAAGTGCACGGCAACTACTACGGCACCTTGAAGGGGCCAATCGAGGAAGTGCTTGCCGAGGGCAATTCTATGATCCTCGACATCGATGTCGTAGGTGCGGCGAAGGTGCGCGACTACGTGCGCAAGCTGCCGCCGACCGATCCGCTCCGCGACGGATACGTTGACATCTTCATCAATCCGCCGGACATGCAGACTTTGCGCGAGCGTCTTGAAGGCCGCGGAACTGACGCGCCGGAGGTGATTGAGCGCCGTCTTGCAAACGCGGAAGGGGAGATCGCCCGCGCCGACGAGTACATGTTCCAGGTTACGAACGACGACCTCACGATAGCGTACAAGAAGCTTTGCGATCTCATAGACGTGAAGTCAGGGCGGATGTGATGAAGGTCGTTCTTGGAGTGACGGGGTCGATTGCGGCCTACAAGGCATGTGAGCTGGTAAGGCTCTTTGTCAGGCGCGGCGACGATGTGCGCGTTGTCATGACCGCCGCCGCACGGGAATTCGTGACGCCGCTCACGTTCCAGACGCTTTCCCGCAATCCTGTGGGGATTGACCAGTTTGCGCTGCCGACGGAATGGAAGCCAGAGCACATCGCGTATGCCGATGCCGATGTTGTCGTCGTGGCTCCCGCCACGGCGAACATCATCGCCAAGATGGCGCATGGGCTTGCGGATGATCTTCTCTCATCCACGCTTCTTGCCACCCGTTCGCCTGTTTTCTTGGCTCCGGCGATGAACGACGGGATGTGGGACAATCCGGCGACGCAGGCGAATATCGAAATGCTGAAATCGCGTGGTGTGCGTTTCATCGATCCCGATTCCGGCGAGCTTGCATGCGGGACCGAGGGCAAGGGACGCTTTGCCGTCCCTGAAAAGATCTGCAAGGCGGTCAGCGGCATTTGATGAGAAAAGGGATACTGGGTCTGTTGCCATGAAAGACGCAGCATCCACGATTGGCAGTATGCTATAATTTACGGCATGGAAACGCCAGTAAAGATTCTGCTCGACCGGAAACGCGAGGGATGCGAACTCCCTTCTTCCGATATACACGACCTGATCGCCGCCTACACCAGAGGTGAGGTGCCGGACTACCAGATGGCTGCGTTCGCCATGGCGGTGTGCTGCAATGGGATGACTGGTGCGGAAACGCTGGCGCTCACCGAGGCGATGCGTGATTCGGGCGACAAAATGGACTGGTCGGATGTTTCTCGTCCTACGGCAGACAAGCACTCCACCGGAGGCGTCGGCGACAAGCTCTCCCTCATCATTCAGCCGCTTGCGGCAAGTTGCGGAGTTGCGGTGCCGTCTCTCACGGGACGCGGTCTCGGTCTTACCGGCGGAACCGCGGACACGCTAGAATCCATACCCGGATACAACGCCTCGCTCACCCTTGCGGATTTCAAGAAAGTGGTAGCGTCCTGCGGTTGCTCCATGACCGTCCAGACGGCGGAGATTGCACCTGCGGACAAGAAACTGTATGCGTTGCGCGATGTTACCGGCACGGTTCCTTCCATCCCCTTGATTGTGGCTTCAATTCTTTCGAAGAAGTTGGCTGAAGGTGCGGAAACTCTCGTGTTTGACGTTAAGTGCGGCCGAGGCGCATTCATGAAGACGCGCGAGCAGGCGGTGGCGCTCGCCAATGCCCTTGTCAGCGGCGCGAAAGGGGCGGGGCGCAAGGCGTCCGCACTTGTGACTTCAATGGATGAGCCTCTCGGTTTCGCGGTCGGCAATGCGCTTGAGGTTAAGGAGTCGATAGATGTCCTGAAGGGCGAAGGGCGGCATCCCGCCGACATCATTGAGCTTTCCGTAGAGTTCGCGGCAAGGATGGTTGCGTTGTCGAAAGGCACTGCACTTGATGTTGCCAGAAAGGAATGCCATGACAATTTGAAGAATGGCAAAGCGTATGCGGTGTTCGCTGAAATGGTGAAGCTTCATGGCGGCAATCTGGCGGAGTTCGAACGGATATATGCAGAAGGAGGCGGAGCTTCGTCTGTGGAGGTGCTCGCGCCGGTCTCGGGCTTTATCTTGGACATCGATGCCGAAACGGTGGCACGGGCGGCGTTCAATCTTGGTGCAGGTCGCGCAAAGACCGATGATGCGATTGATATGTCCTCTGGCGTTCTGCTTTCTGTGGTCCATGGCGACAGGGTGGAGAAGGGACAGCCCCTTGCGAAGCTCTTTGCAAAGGATCGCTCTGCGCTTCTTGATGTCGAGGCGAAGTCGCTTGCGGAGGCATTTGTCATTTCGGAAGAGTTTCCGTCTGTCCGTCGTCTAATCATAGAGGAGATTCAATAATGAAAAGAATGTTGATTTCGTTTTGTCTGGCTGCCGCGTCTGCGGCAATTGCTGATACATCGGCTAATTACCCTGTCAATGCCATGAACAGGATGCTTGAGGTCGAGTGCGCGAAGCGTGGAATTACGATTGTCGACTATCATGTTCACATTCGAGGAGGGATGACTCCGGAGCTTGCGGCAGAACGTGAGAAGGCCTGGATTGTCCGGTCTAGCGCGATGGACAACCATGGGCGCGAGTGGGATACGAAAAACGATTCCCAACTCCTCAAGTTCGCGGAGAAAGCGAAGGCTGTTTCGTGCAGGATGCCGGTCGGCATCCAGGTGAACGACCGCGACTGGTTCAGGCAGATTGCCCCGTCGACGCGCGAGAAGTTCGACTTCATCCTTGCCGATACGATGATCATGGGCAAGCGTGCGGATGGCCGGGATAACCGTCTTTGGCAGCCGCAGACCATCGATGATCCAGAGAAGTGGATGAAGGAATATTTTGCGCACAACATGCGGATCCTTGACGAGCCGATATCCATTCTCGCGAATCCTACATATCTGCCGATGGAGCTGGCCGACAGATACGACAGCCTCTGGACTGATGAGCGTATGCGCAGGCTCATAGAAAAGGCGGTCAAGAAGGGGGTGGCGCTTGAGATACAGGCAGGCTCGCCGTATCCGCGTCCTAGATTCCTGCTCATGGCCAAGCGAATGGGTGCGAAATTCTCTTTCGGCACGAACAATTTCGACAGCAAGCCGAAAGACCTTTCCCGTTGGCTTGAGGCTATAACATGGCTTGACCTGCAGGCTTCCGACATATGGACGCCCGCATGCCTGAAGAAATGATGGATGAAGTGCCTAGTGATATTTTTAAATTAAGCATTCCATATATGGATGAACTGTGATATACTTTACGCCATTATGAAAACGAACGGAATACTATTTTCTTCTTTGCTTGCCATGTTGGCGGTTGCCGGCTGTGCTTCGTCTGGTGTTGTCAGCACATCGGGCACTGATTTCGCTGAGAAGGCTCTTGCGCAGTATGTGGAGAAGGGTGAACTTCCCGGTGCAATAAGCGTTTTCTACAAGGATGGGGTTCAGGAGGTCGCTTGCATTGGATATGCCGATGTCGAGAAGAAGCGTCCGATCAAGCTTGATAACGTCTTCATGCAGTGCTCCCAGACCAAGGGCTTTTGCGGTGTTACGGTTGCGATTCTCGTTGAAGAGGGCAAATTGAACCTTGATGACCCTGTTTCCAAGTATCTCCCGGAGTTCGGTGAGCTTTGGGTGCAGGAATCGCAG
>JAFXEA010000125.1 GCA_017521065.1 Kiritimatiellia bacterium
GCAGATTGTGGCCTTCACCGGGAATGTACGCCGTAACTTCGGTACCGGTCGTAAGACGCACACGGGCAACCTTACGGAGAGCCGAGTTAGGCTTCTTGGGCGTCATCGTCTTGACAACGAGACACACACCGCGACGCTGGGGGCATTCCTTCAGCGCCGGGGACTTTGAATGCTTTGCAAGCGGCTGACGCCCCTTGCGAATCAACTGATTAATCGTCGGCATTTAGCTCAATTTCCTTTTGGTTCGAAAAAACGGTGTAGTAATATACCAAAAATCGCGATTCTGTGCAAGTACCGATTTTATCATAAATCAATAACGCCGCAGAGGCGCTCCCGCGCCTTGCGCAGCATCTCGGGACTGCGCGAATAGTCAATCAGATTCCTTACTATTGTTTTCGTTATTTTGTCGCATTCCGCCAATCCGGCTTTAGCCGCCGCAAGCTGAAGATATTCGTAATCCTCAACGCCATCACGGCACTGCGCCAGCTTGATGGAGGGCCAGATTTCATTCTCGCCCGGATACATCATTATGCCGTCGCCGGGCATCTTGTTGCCGTTGTAGGTACGGTAGTCCGGGAAGTAGGTGTCACTTCCATCCATGCGACTGTTGCCATGCCATTTGTTCACGATCCAGAAAAGAAAGCCGTCGCTGCGGTAGAGATGCGTCATCCATCCAAGGAGACGACCTTCAATTGGAGGATACTCCCAAGACGCAAAATTCGCGTAGGGATACGTCGGCGAACAGCACACATACCACCACACCTTCTTGCCGTTCTTCCTGAGCCGTTCGGACACCTCCATACTGTAGGCATCGGTCGTGGGACAGAACCAGTCGCATGCGAGAGGTTCTTTTATCCTCCCCTTGACCAGATCCCTGTAGCTCGTAGCCGTAGTCATCATCGGGATTCCGGGAACATCCTTCTTAAATCGCTTCCAGAACGCCTCTATGACTGGATTGAACGCTTTCGGCCTCTCATCAAATCCATATACGTATGCAAGCTTGTCCAAACCATGTTCGCGGAGTTTCTCCACATAGGGCTTTACCACCCCAACGAAATATTCGTAGAACTTCGGATCAGCACTGGATTTCGCAGAGCAGGTGAGCACCCATCGGGTATTGGGGTCTTCTGGTGGCGGCACGATGTTAAGTATGTTAAAGCGATTCATGCCGCGGCTTCTCGCATAGAGAAGGTCCTCTATCTCAGGCGGCGTGGTGCGTGATATGTCATCGGGATTGAGACGATGGTCCAGCATCATGTCAATCGCTTCGCGCTTTTTCTCTTTGTAGCATTCAGGATAGATTGCGCGTGTAAAGCCATCCATGAGCGAGTATGCCGTCTCTAGCCCAAACGTCTTGGGCAAGGAAAAATTGCGCACCTTGACGCGCATCGGAACACGCGCCATCTCCCGGCCACCATCACGGACGACGACATCGCCGAAATACTCGCCAGCCTCGGCTTCCGGCGCAGCATACACTGTCAGCCACGTTCCCTGTGTCGACGCAGGCCTTACGCGCATCGGCGCGGGCGGCAGAAGCGGATCGGGGAACCAGCGTTCACCAGCCGGAAAGGAATGCGGATGCCTGTTAGCACCATGCTCCCTCGCGAGATAACCCTGACGACGCCAATCGATCTTGCCGCACAAGACCTTTCCGTCCTTGCGCTTAAGCGGAGATATGTGCAGCGTCACGGTACGCCATTCTACATCCGCCGCCGTGGAGATGAGTATCTGCGCCGATTCTCGCTCCCGCTTCGCAAGCGAGATGCGAATGTCGTGTGCCGCATCGGCATCTGGGAACGTCAAAGGCGTAACAAGCCGCATGGAATCGGCGGTCCAAACTATCGCCTTCCCGTTTGGAACAGGGGACGTCCGAGGCGAATTATCTGGCACAGCCTCCGTGACGGTGCTGAACGACCTGCCCTTGAACAGGGTTTTCGTCACAATATTTGAATTCGAGAACGGCCTGTCCGTAACACTGAATGTGGAGTAAACCTCTCCCTTGCCCTCACGGCGCTCTATGCGGAAATCGCGGAACTTCACCGTGCCTCGAGTCTTCTCTCCCTTGACCTTGCTGCGGAATATGGCGTAAACGTCGATTTTCTTGACTGGCTTCTTAGGAATGAACACACCTTTCGCTTCTTCCCAGTCATGTGTTCCGAGACTGAAATCTGCCCGCCGTTCCCATGCCGCCGTCCCATCAGAATAGAACACATCTAAGAATATGCAGTAGTCTATGGCACTGGCATCCTCCGCCTTGCTCCAGCCGGAGAACAATATCGGAGTCTTGTCAGGAGTATCGTAATTGAAGACTTTCCACAAACCCCGCTTTACCGGCACATGCTGTTCCGCCGCAAAAACAGGGAAACACAGAAAAGGCGCAAAAAACAGCAAAAAGCTTTTAGCGTTCACGATTACTCCTTGAATGCCCATCCGGATATGCTTCAGCGCACGCTTATTATAAATCCGGTATGGCTGGTCGCCAGTTCAAACGTTACCGTACCGTCGGAATTGTCCCGCTCCCTGATTTCACTCACGTACCACGGGAACGGATTGCGGCTCTCAAGAACCAGTCCATCTCGCAACGCTGCGGCGTCAGCGGAGCGCACCGTGCAGATCGGTATCGCAAAACTGCTAGACGGCGGCTCTACGCCATCGGCA
>JAFXEA010000016.1 GCA_017521065.1 Kiritimatiellia bacterium
GTCAACATTGCGCATCGCTTTGGGTGTTTTGCGGCGCTTCCTCATTTTGTTTGTTTTGGGTGCGGTGCTGTTTGGGTTGCTTGGATTCGATTTTGCCCATGTCAGATTCAATTCCATTCTTGGCCGGATCGGTTTTGGCTGGGGAGTGGCGGCGCTTGGCACGCTTTTTTTCAAAGGCCGATGGAACTGGCTTTTCGCCGCAGTGGTTTTCTTCGGCTACTGGGCGGCTCAGCAGTTTCTTCCTTTAATATTCTCTCCCGGGCAGAATCCGTGGGGAGCCGGGAATTTCCAGAGCGTTTTCGACGGATGGTTAGGCGGGCGCGTTCCCGATAAGTATGGTGCGGAGGGATTCTTCCAGGCGTTTGGCTGCATATCATCGGCATATCTCGGCGTTTTCGCAGGTGAAATTCTCAAGCGGCAGGATTCAAGCCAAAAACACAGACTGCTCATGCTGCTTATCTGGTCGGCGGCATTGGCGGTCGGGGCCCTGATTGCGTGGCTTACCGGATGCCGGTGCATCAAGTCGATATGGAGCCCTACCTATATCCTTGTCTCCGGCAGCCTTTCGTTCCTTCTCCTTGGGGCCGTGTATTGGATTGTGGACATATGCGGCTGGATCCGGTGGTCGTTCTTTTTCAGGGTGATAGGCGCCAATGCAATCACGATATACCTTTTGCAGTGGGCATGGAATTTTCCGGCTTTCTCCCGCAAGGTTTTCGGGGGACTTGCGGGATTGGCGCCGGAAGCCTGGAGTGCAGTGATTTTGATATCTGGCGGAATTTTGCTAAAATGGCTTCTGTTGTGGTATCTGTATCGCAGAAAGATTTTCATCCGAATTTAATAAGAAAGGATTGTCATGCAGATCGAAAGAAGAGGATTTCTTAAAGGTATGGCGGCTGCGGCTGCCGGTGCTGCAATGCCGTCATTTGCTCCAGATGCCACTGTGTCGGTCAAGGCGCAGAAGTTGCGCACGGGCATGAAAAAGACTGAAGATGTTGCGATGGTCTCGTTTCCCGTCGCTCAAAGGACGCGTTCTCTATCAAACCTAACGAGGAATGTACGATGAAAAAATACATAGCAATAGTGTTCGTCGCCGGTTTGTCCGGTATGGGTATAGCCGCTGATGTTTCCGTGGAATGGGACATGGAAACCAAGCAGACTTCGTTGGGAGATGGTGTTGTAACTCTGACATATGATGGTTCTGGCGCAATCGTTTCGCTGATTGCCTCTCCATCCGATAACGGAACGGTTTACGTCACCGGGGGAAAGATGGAGTTTGCCGACGATGCGAAAATCTCGCTTGCGACGCATGGGAAACTTGTCATCTCCAATGATGTCGTATCGGCGGGAGTGTTGAAAATCGGTGAAAACGATCCCGATGCCGAAATATCCTATTCGGGTGCAATAGTTTCCAAGTCGGAATATGTGCCGCTGTTTAAGAATAAACGTCTTGCCGATTACGACGTAAAATCTACCTATTTTAAATATCCGAATGGATGTGCCGGATTCTCCAATCTATTGGGTCCGGTGGGGTACGGGACTCCCGAATGTGTGCAGAGAAGTGTGAATGATGACGGCACCGACAAGTTGCGGGTGCTGTTGCAGCAGTTCAATGACGACTTTCTCTGCTCGGTTGAACTTTTTCTCGTTCAGCAAGGCGACGATATTGCCGGTAAGATCAATACCTGCCGTTATTCCTATGGCGATCTTAATCTCTTAGGCGTGGATTTGCAGAAATACTACAATGAAAAGGTCGCTTATTCCAACGGAGTCAATATTGCTGTTTGGCGCAGCATTGCAACCGAAACTGACAAAGGCTTTGGAATCAACCAATTGACCATGAAGCGCCGTGATAGGTTGCGCATCGTATCGTTTGCCGGCAATGTTCCTGAGGCTGAAATGGAAATCTCCAATGGAATTGACGTAGAGTATGTTGATTCGGGGTATGGCAATTTCGCTGGCGCAAAAGGTGAGGGCAAAATAGCATTTGTCTCTACAGGCACTACGGCGAATTATACGGAACAGTATGAAGGTGTGGTTAAAAAGTCGAATTATGTGGTTGCGCATAACCGCGAGTTGAGCGATTTGAGGTCGGTTGAGGGATGGTTTCGAAATGTAAATAATAAACATAACCCTATATTCATGCAGGCGCATCATTTGAGATTGATGCCTGGCGGTAAATCGGCAACATGCCAATTTCAGCGTTTGGTGGGCGATACTATCTTCTGTTCAGTTGTCTCGTTTGAACAGTCCGGTTGCGATATTGTTGCCAAGGTGTCAAATGGATATAATCATAAGACATCTGTTGATGGGGTCGCATTTGAATTGGGCGTTGATTTTCTTGATGGCAGTCTTCCGGCCCGAGGCAACAGCACTGTGGTTGAGAAAATTGAAGATTGGGGATTGTTCTTAAAGGATTTGACATTGTCTTTCAGTTCCCCGAAGACGGCGACTGTCGTTGTTGCCAAGCCGAATGAAATGAAAAATGAATCGTCCATAAGTATTTGCGGCACTGCTGAAGTCCCGCAACGCTTGCGGATAGCCGATCTTGGTGGGTTGCCAACGAATGGTGTGGTTACTGTTGAACCCTATGGGATTCTTGATATTGCGCTTGCTGATTTGCCGGAGATTCATGGTAGCGGAGTCAGTGGCGGCACGACGGAAATCGTTGTTCAAACAAATGGACTCTTGCGCTTGTCTCGAGAACGGGCTTTTTCGTGCGGCCGACAGATAATCAGGTTGCAAGGTGGAATGTGGGAGGTAGGGCATGGTCTTGCCGATAAGGATCATGCAGACTATCATCTATATGCCAATGATTTGACGTTCGCTGACGGTGCGAAAATGTTTGGAGTGCCTGCCCGTATCGGATTCCGGACTGCATTTCCTGCATGGCGCGTCCTTGGAAGCAGACCATCGGTTTGCGATTCCGGCCTGATAATCTTGAAGAATAAGCTTGATGAGAAAAATGATACCGTATTCCAGATGTATGTTGAAGATGTTACGCAAGACGGAGAAGTCGATTTCACCATGAATGGGCCGATGAATTTGTTTGCAAGCAGTGATGATTATGATGAAGTGGCAGTACGTAAGGTTGGCGATGGTACTGTTTTGCAGAACGGAGTGAGCGAGCTTAAATATGAAACGTTTATCCTTCGCGGCGCGTGGATTTTTGGCAAAAGTGGAGTTTCGCTCGGAGAACAGGAGTTTCATCTTGCTGGAGACACGATGATAGGATTGGAGAATGGCGTTTCCAACGGTTTGGGGAAAGTGGTAGTGAAAGCTCCGGCGACATTGCAGATGGGCGAAGATTCGCTGCTCACGCTGAATGAGCTTGAACTTGCCGCCGGAGCCACGTTGGAGATTAAGGGCGATTTTTCCAAGCAATCTCTCTATGTTGCGTCGCCGGTTCCAGCGACGACCCTCCGGCGCATTTCCTGTCCGGAAGGAAGGGTAATGCAGGATGAAGAAGGCTATATCCGTCCTCGGATCAAGACGTTTGTCATTTCGGTGAGGTGAAGGATGAGTAAAGAGCGCGAGCCGCAAGTCAAAGACCATGAACATTTTCAAATGCCATGTCTGCGCAGATGACCCATGCCCTTGAGGGGCTGTATCGCAGAAAGATTTTCATCAGAATTTAATAAGAAAGGATTGTCATGCAGATCGAAAGAAGAGGATTTCTTAAAGGTATGGCGGCTGCGGCTGCCGGAGTTGCGATGCCGACATTTGCGGCCAAACCGGCGGAAATCCGCGCCATGCTCTTTCATTGGGGACTCAATCAGTGGGGAGAGTCGTTGCCTGAAGGGGTGAAGACAATCGCCGGCGGGCGTCGCTGCAATGACAAAGTGCAGTTCAGCGACGAAGTCTGGAAGATACTGGTTAAGGAGTCTCGCGCCAAAAAGATGAACACGCTGGTGATTGATCTCGGCGAATTTCCGGTGTATCCCAGTCATCCGGAACTGGCTGTGAAGGGTTCACGCAAACCAGAGTGGGTGCTTGGCGAAGTGAAGCGGCTTAAATCGCTTGGCTTTGAGGTGATTCCCAAACTCAATTTCTCCGCCGGTCACGATGCGTGGCTCGGGGAATATTCTCGCATGCTCACCACCAAGCCGTATTACCAAACGTGCCGGGATGTGATTCGTGACGCCTATGAAATGTTCGACCGTCCACGTTATCTGCACATCGGCTATGATGAAGAATCATTTGGTCATCAGCGCGGATTCAAGTGTGTGCGCACAGATGAGCTTTGGTGGCATGATTTTCTGTTTTTTGTAAATGCCGTCGAGAAGCACGGCATGCGCGTTTGGATGTGGAGCGATTATGGCTGGCGGCATGCCGAATTTGCGGAAAAATGTCCGTTGAGCGTCGTGCAGAACAACTGGTACTACGATGAATGGATGGAGGGCTTCGATCTGTCGAAGATGTCGCCGAAAGCCAAAAGCCGTCCGTTGCTCGAGCTTTTCGAAAAGCTCGACAAGCGCGGATTCGATCAGGTTCCGTGTTCGTCGAACTGGTGTTCGGACGCCCGCGTGAAGGCAAAGGTCGGAAACGACGAATGCATGGCTAATCTTGTAAAATTCTGCCGCAAACACGTATCGCCTGCGAAGCTGAAAGGTTTCATGATGGCGCCGTGGACGAATTGCGCATACAAAGGCGGACCTCTCACCCGCAACCTTCAGGGCATAGCCCAGCTCGCGGCGGCATTGAGGTAAGAATGTGGAAAGGAACTATTAACCACGGAATGCACGGAATATCACGGAATCAATTCCGGGGCTTCGGTGATTCCCGTGGTTGAGGAATGAACGGTGAGCATAAAAGGAGCGATTATGAAAATTTTGATGGCAAGCATTTTTGCGATGGCTGCGGGAGTCGTGGCCGCTGCAGCACCTGTGAAAGAAAGAGCGTACGCTTTCCGGGAGCGGTTGGAGATTGTGCACGAATCCGGGCGACGGGATTTTTCCCTGAAGCCGGCATCTGGTGAATTCGCCGTTACTGACGGTGTTGTTGTGTCCGTTCCTAAGGATGCAGACGAAGTGCTTGTTCATGCCGGCAAGGATTTTTGCGACTATCTTGATGTCTCAATGGGTGTGAGCGCAAGATTTACAAGGGGCGGGAAAGGCGCTATCGAAGTCGTTCTTGGCGATTTGCCAGTCCGCTCCAGCCGCATTGAAACAACGGAGGGTGGCGTAAAAATTCTCGCCGCCGATTCGCGCGCTGCCGCACAGGCGCTTTATCATCTTGAGGATGTGATGAATCTTCGTTGCGCGCCTTTTCTCCGGATTGGTTCATATACCCGCCGTTCTCGTTTCTCGCCGCGCATGTCCCACTCAGGATGGGGATGTGATGTGTTTCCCGATGCGCATCTAGCTCAGATGGCGCATGCGGGCATGGATGCAATAGTTGTTTTCGTGCGCGGGGTTGATCGCACAAAGGGCAACTCCAATTATCAGGATGTAAACGACATAATCCGCAGGGCGAAGAAATACGGTCTGGATACGTATCTTTACAGCTGTGTGGTCGCATTTGCGCTGAAATTGATATAATTATATTATTATTTGGCCTTTATCATTATAACCAAGAGTTATTTGATGAATAGATAATTAAATCAAAGGAATTTGATGTTCCGTTGCTTTTGGTTCGTTCTTATGGGATGGAATA
>JAFXEA010000126.1 GCA_017521065.1 Kiritimatiellia bacterium
CATATCCGTCCAATGGACTTGTTTCTGATATGGCGGCACTTCTTGCTATGGTGGGAGAAGGGGCGTATCTTTGCGGAGAGAGCGTGCTTCAACTTTACGATCTTTGTCCAACGCGTTCTTATGTGGCAACGATCGCATCGCCGCGTCGCATTAGAAGGACAACGATTCCAAAGGGCGTAAGGGTTGTTAAATCGGAGATAGGATACAAACCTATCCATCATGAAGGCGTAGCTTGTCAAAGACCGGAAGATGCCATTCGTTTCTGTATGGGAATTCTTGAGCAGAATCGCCTTGAGGAGGCTATTGACGCGGCGGAGGAGAAGGGATATTTCCTTCCTGATGAAACGGAAAGTTTAAGAAGAGAGGTGGTAAATGCCAAAGCAACCGCACAATGAGCATGAACTTGAACTTGCCTTGACAAGACTTGCAGGGTCGAATTTAGATGCCGTCAAATATCGTGATATGATATCAGGTGTGATTTTGGGGCAGATGCTTCCCTCTGGGACGGTGGTCAAAGGCGGTAGCTCTCTCAGATTGCGCTTTGGGCCGGATAACTCACGGGTGACAATGGATTTTGATACGGCAAGGAGTATAGAGTTGGATGAATACGTCAAGGTTTTGCGAGAACGGCTTATGGAGGGGTGGGCTGATTTTACCGGAGAGGTTTTGATTCGCAAGCAAGGTTCCCCCAAAGGAGTGCCATTTGAGTATCTGATGCAACCGCTTGATGTGAAGCTTGCCTACAGAAATCATCCTTGGTGCACCGTGAGACTTGAAGTAAGCCATAATGAGTTGGGTGATGCCAATACGCTTGATATCCGAGAGTTGCCGGTTGAAATTAAGAATATTTTTGCAGACTTGGGTTTTCCGGAGCCCAAGCCGATACCATTGATGAGCATTCCTTTTCAGGTTTCTCAAAAGTTGCACGGTGTAACTCAGCCAGGCAGTACCCGTGTTCGTGATTTGATAGACTTGCAGCTTATTCTGAATAATGAGGATTTCGATATAGGAGCAACGTCGGAGATTTGTCGAAATCTTTTCAAATACCGAAAGATGCATTCATGGCCGACTTATGTTGTTAAGGGGGATAGTTGGGATAGTATCTATGTTGAACAGCGGGGCGATCTGCCCATTGTAGAGACATGCGATGAAGCCGTTAGGGTTGTCAATGAGTTGATAGACCGACTTGATAAGGCCTTGACAATAACCAGCTTTAGAGCAAAATACATTCGATGATTGGTTCGTTATCGTTAGATTGCATTAGCGAATTAACATATTAGAAAGCAGTAAAGTTTATGATGTCGTGATGTTTAGTGGTGTCGTAGTTACCTATACTGCCGAATCCATTTGGCAATGATTTTGCTATAGGAACAAGGAGGATATCGCTATGCAGCGCCGGTCATGAAGGCCAATATCCTGCATTCCGATCAAGGTAGGGTGAATTCATGAACGATTGCGCTCTGCCGCCCAGAAAGTACCAGGTTGCGGTGCTCGATGGAACGGATGGGGGTGTGCCGCCCCCGAACCCCTGCGATGGGGAAAGTGTGACTAATGTTATGTTAGTGTGACTTTTAACATATTAGGCATTAGAATATGATATAATTGTGTGCGTTTAGAACACAAAAGAGGCGGTATGTATGACAACAACAATAACAGCGCGGGTTGATGCAGATAAAAAGCGGCAGGCTGAAGAGATCTTCAATGACATAGGCATTACGCTATCGGGCGCCATTAACGTATTCATAAATGAAGTGGTAATGTATCAAGGCATTCCGTTTAGCCTGCGGCGACGTACCGCTGCAAACCACAGTCTGGAAGCGATAATGGACGAGACTGACGAATACTGCCGTTCCCATACGGAGCGACTGTCTCACTCGCAGGTGTTCGGCCATGCTCGGGAGATAGCCAATGCTGGGCGAAGAGTACACGCTTGAATATCTGCCGCTCTTCGACGAAGAACTTGCGTCGGTGGTTCGGTACATTGCCGTGGAACTTGCAAATCCAGATGCTGCTGCGAAATTAGTTGATGACGTGGAATTGGCGATAACGAATAGGCTCTTTGCGCCAGAATCGTTTGAGCCGGTTAGGTCTGAAAAAGATCGTGAGCATCCATATTATCGTATATCTGTAGGCAGGTATCTTGTTCTTTACTGTGTAATCGGCAAGGTGGTAGAAATCCGTAGATTCGTATATGCTCCCAGCAATTGGCGATCAAGTATATAACAGTTGCACAGAAATGGGGTAAATTCACTCCCCAAACACCAATACTGCCAAATCCATTGGGGAATGCAAGGGAAGGAAACTTTCGCTTATTCCAAAGGCTCAAGGCCTGTGTTGTTGTGGGAAGCGGTACCAGGGTCGCAAATTTCGGCGGCATCCATAAGCCGATGGGGTGCCCAAAGGTCTTGGGCTAAAGGCGCAAGAAATTGACCCGAGAAACGGTCATGTGGTATACTGTACCTGTATTTTAAGGAAAGTTGCGATATACCGAGAATGAACCGCATATTGAAGAACACGTTTACCGTTGGGGCGTTTACCGCGCTGTCGAGGGTTCTGGGGCTTGTCCGCGAGATGCTCCAGAGCCGCTTCATCGGCGCTGGCGTGGAACAGAGCGCGTTCACGCTTGCGTTCGCGCTTCCGAACATGGCGCGTAAGCTTTTTGGAGAAGGGGCGCTGACCGCCGCATTCGTTCCCGTATTCAAAGGTGAGGTCGAGGCGCAGGCGATGGATAGCGCCCGTCGCCTTGCCAGATCAGTAATGACGATGGCGATGCTGATGCTCGTGTCGATTGTCGCGGTCGTCTTGCTAGGGTTGGAGACGGTCGTGCATTTCAGGTTCGATTTTGAACTTTCGGACCGGGCATTGCTCACCATCCGCCTTGTAAAGACGCTCATTCCGTATATGATATTCATATGCGGGGCGGCATTTGGCATGGGTGTCTTGAACGCTATGGGGCGCTTCAAGGCGTCAAGTGCGATGCCGTGTCTCCTGAATGTGTTCTGGATAGGGATTCTTCTTTGGATATGCTTCCATCCCGAACTGAAGCTGGACCAGCGCATCCACCGCGTTGCGATGGCGATTCTTGTGGCAGGTGCATTCCAGATGGCGTTCATGCTGTGGCGTATGCATTGCGCTGGGATGCCCCCGGGGATTTCATTCAAGGGATGGAAGGACGAAAAGGTCCGGCTTGTCTGGAGGAATACCGCCATAGCCGCGATGGGCGCAGGGGCAGTTCAGATAAACTATATGCTCGATCAGGTGCTGGGACAGATAGCTGCACCTTGGGCGGCGGGCGTTATCGGATATGCGGAACGTCTCATGGATCTGCCGTTGGGCGTGATCGGAGTCGCGTTCGGTACGGTTCTCCTGCCAACCTTCGCAGGTTTCTTCTCCAAGGGTGACGTGGAAGGGGCAAGAGAGGCTTTCGTATCGTCATCCAGGCAGATGCTTTTTGTGATGGTGCCTGCCGCCGTAGGGCTTGGCGTGTTGGCATCTGAGGTGACGGCGGTGATCTATCGTGGTGGCGCGTTCGACGATCTTGCTGTCATGCGCGTATCGCGCGCGGTCGCCGTGTATGCCGTTGGGCTTGGCTTTTTTGGGCTCCAGAAGTCTCTCGTGCCGTGGTTTCAGGCGCAGAACGACATGAAAACACCTCTCAGGGTGTCGGTCTGGACCGTCTGTATGAACGCCGCGCTGAACATCCTAGCGGTGCTTTGCCTTCCGGTTGAGTGGCGTCACGTGGGGCTTGCCGTCTCGACGGTGCTGTGCTCGGCATGTGGAGTGGCGTTCCTTGCGGTTGCAGCACATCGCCGAAACGGTTCGCTTGGAATGAGGCGGCTTGCCGTTCCCGTATCGAAGATGCTTGTTGGATCGGCGGTCATGACGGCGGCGATCCTTGCCGTGAAGCATTTCATCACTCTGCCGCCGGTGGCTCTTCTTGCCGTTCTGATAGCTGTTGGAGGTGTCGCCTATTTTGCGTCAATGGCGGCTATGGGCATGAAAGGCATCCGCCGCAAGTCGCTGCCTCGCTGATTGCCGCTTGTTATGACAATGGTGCGAATTGTGGTATAATTACCGCCGATAATGGATGACACTCCCATAGCGATAGTGGGCATGAGCTGTCGGTTTGCGCAGGCGCAGGATATTCGTGCGTTCTGGCGGAACGTAATCGGCGGTCATACGGCGTTCGCACCTTTGGATCATGGTGCGGCGCTCCCTATTGGCGTCAAGAGCATATTCGGGTCGGGCTATCCGTCCGTGGGCGCCCAACTTGGCAACCTCTATTCCTGCCGTCCGTTTGAACAGACCTTCCCGCGCCAGATGAACTCCGGCGAGAACCACGATCTGTATTTCATTACACAGCTTGCGTTCGATGCTATGTCCGATGCGGCATTGCGTCCGCGTTCATCAGATGTCAGGCGCGGCACGGTGCGTCTTGCCTATGCGCCGATGTTCAATCCGTCTCTTGTGAACTGGCTGTGCCACACGTATTTCCTCGATCAGACTGTCGAGGTGCTTCGCCGGTGCTTTCCGGGTGCGACGGAAGAGCATATGGACAACATCCGCAACAAGCTGAAGGATTCGCTTCCCTCTCCGAATGCGGATGCTCTTCTTTCCGCCGCCGGACACCGTATCGCCGACTGGATTGCTCGCGAGGTTGCGTTTTCCGGCTCTGCCACGGCTATTGACGGCGGTGTGCTTTCGGGTGTGTCGGCTCTTGAGACGGCAATGGACGATCTGCGTTCTGGACGGGCGGACATTGCCTTGGCAGGGGCGGTGTTCCCGCCTTTCAGCAGACCGGTTCTGGAAGGCCTGTCGGGAAAGATCGCTTTTACGGAGGAGCGTGAGCTATATCCGTTCGACCGCGATGCGAAGGGAACCCTTCCCGGCGAGGGCGGCGCTTTCTTCGTCCTAAAACGCCGTGCCGATGCGCTTGCCGCACATGACCGCATCTATGCGTTGGTGCGCAGTGTCGCGACCGGTTTTGGAGAACTTCCGATAGGTGAATGCGCGAAGATCTCAAAGGCTCCGCTTTCTACCATTGCGATGATTGAGGCTGACGGCTCCGGAACCGCGGAGTCAGACGGTGCCGACATCGATACCATACAGCGTCTTTGGGGTGAACATCATCCCGGTGGAGCCCTTGTGGGCGTAGGTTCAGTGAAAGGCAATGTCGGACATTGCTTTACGGCCGCCGCCGCCGCATCCATCCTTAAGATTGCCCAGTCCTTGTATGTGCGCGTGCTGGCTCCGCAGGTGGCGGTTCCGCATCCGATGGAGCGGCTTTCGAACATAAGTTCCTCGGCCTATCTTCTGGACAAGGCCCGTCCGTGGATAACGGGCAACCCTACACTTCCGAGAAGGGCGATGGTCTGCGCGAACGATTTCGATGGACGGCGCATGGCCGTTCTGATGGAAGAAGAGCCGGAGAACCGCAAATGATATCGGTGCACGGAGATTTTTCGCCAAGCGAGCTTGTGCTGATACGCGCCCCCGACAGGGAATCCCTTGCTGCACTTGTCGTAAGCATCTCGAATTTCCTTGAGCAGGCACCTTCAGCATCGCTCCGTGATGTTGCGTACACCTGCACGAAGACAACCGGGCCGGCGGTGTTGGCGGTTGTTACGCACTCCACGGAAGATCTTCGCGCAAGGCTTTCGCTCGCCGCATCGCGTATGGCTTCGGGGGCGGCCCGTATCAGGGATAAGTCGGGCACATACTACGAAAAGGAGCCGATTGAGGGTAAGCTGGCGTTTCTTGCCCCGGGAGGATTTTCGTTCTATCCGGACATGATGTGCGACTTGGCCATACTGTTCCCTGAATGTCGCGGTGCGTTTGATGAACTCGAGGAGGCGTTGGCGGGCATAGGTCAGTTCTCGCCTGCGTCTTTCGTGTTCCCTCCGGCTTCGTACTACCGCCGCGACGCGGACGTATTCTCTGCGGGCGGATATGCAGAGTCTCTTGTTTCCGTGTATTCGGCCAACATTGCGCTTGCGCGTCTTTTCGCGGCGTGCGGCGTTCTGCCTGAAGGACTCATGGGGCTTTCCGGCGGCGATTTGAGTTCACTTGCGCTTTCCGGCGTGTTCGGGAAGTTCCAGCGTGCGGACAGGCTTGCCTTTCTGAAGGATATGTACATCCTTTCCCGAAGGACTGTGGCTGGGATGCCGGCGCCTACAGGTCTGCAGCTCGATCTCTCGTGGCTTGGAAAGTTCAAGTCCGATTTCAGGAAGTTTGCGAAGTCGTGGGTGAAGAAGCCGCCTGCGATCCCGGTGTATTCATGCGTATCCGCTGCGCCGCATTCGGTAAAGCCACGCCATGCGCGCGACGAGGCCGCCATGATCTGGACGGAGCCGGTGAAGTTTGAAGAGACTGTCCGCAGGATGCATGCGGATGGTTACAGGATTTTTGTGGAGGTAGGTCCGCGAAGCCTTCTTTCGTCGATGCTGAAGGAGTCCCTTCGCGGCGAGAAGTTCGTGTCGATCGTATCGAACAACTTCCATCGTCCCGGACTGGTCCAGTTCCAGCATGCGCTTGCGCAGCTGGCTTCAATGGGCGTGAACGTTGATCCAACGCCGCTTTTCAAAGGCCGCCGGGCGCGGGAGCTCGATTTCTCATATCCGCTTTCGATAGAGGTCAAGGCGGATTCCGTTATGCGTCTTTCCCGTGATTTTCCCCGGGTGACTCTTCCTTCCGACACATCGACGTTCGGAGGCGAACGTGTCGCCGCAGGCCCAGCCGCCCCCGGTGCCAGGGCCAAGGCCCGCGCCGCAGCCGCGGCAGCCCGCGAACGCCGCCAAAGGCAGCTTGACTTCGGTGCTCGTCTGCCTCTTGTCTCGGACGCGAAGACTGTCGAGGAGCGGCAGGGTGAATTCGTGGAGATCGTCAAGACGTTCTCCATAAACGACGACCCGTTCTTTGCCGACTTTGCCCTTGGGACTTCTCAGATATCGTATTCCGATTCCAAGCTGCGCGGGTTCACCCCGTTGGCGCTTCCGGCTGCGGCGGAGATCATGGCGGAGCTTGCCGTTAAGCTTGTGCCCAGCAAGAGACTGGTTGCGGTGGACGATCTGCAGTCCAGCAGGACAATCGCTTTCGAGTCGAACAGGTTGAAGCTTTTTGTTCGCGCAGAGCGAGTGCCTTCTGAGGATCCGGCCAAGGCCATAGTGAAGGTGTCCATAAAGGAGGATCGCCCTGAGGCTTCCGTCACGGCTCCGGCATGTTTGGCCACATTCACGTTCGCAGACGAATTTCCGCCACGGGAAGCATTCGTTCCGGACGAGCTGCAGCGTCAGCGAAGTGTGCACTGGACCGACCGCGAGATATATCCGCAGCGTCTTGATTCCGGCGGAGGGTTGCAGTGCATCCGGAAGGCGGATCAGTGGAGTGAGGAAGGGCTGGACTACGAAATCGAGGTTCCGCGTCTGTCTGGCGCCGTTTCGTACACCAACCTACCGCAGTGGGAACTTGATCCGAGGCTTCTTTCGGTCATAGCTGACGGATTCGCACTCTGGCGGAGCCATGAACGGTTTGCCGGGTCGTTTTCGCTGGCGTTCCGTCTGCGCCATCTCGCTCTGCTTACGCCGTCGTTCACGGAAGGGGCAAGGCTCAAGTGCTATCTGCGGCTTTCCGGTGTGACACCGAAATCCCAGATCGCCGATATCCGCGTCTCGGACGGCAACGGTACGCTTCTGCTTGCCATCGACGGATATGAGGAACTGACGGAACGTGTGCCTGAGGAATATTGCAAACTCATCCTTTCGCCCGCCTCCGCGTATCTCACCCAGCCGCTCAATGCCGAGCTTGTCGGATCTCCGGCGACATCCATCGCATCCGCATGGATAGTGGATATCCCGTACAGCATATTTGAACGCAATTCCACTCTCTGGCTCAAGACCGTATCCCAGATCATCCTTTGCGAAGGGGAACGCAAGGCATTTGCGGAAATGCCTGGCACAGTGCAGCGCAGGACGGAATGGCTGTTCGGGCGCATTGCGGCGAAGGAGGCTGTGCGCCGTTTCCTCAACGAGAACTATCAGGCTCGCTGGAGCTCCGCCGATATCCAGATATGGGCGGACGATCAAGGCAAGCCTCATGCTCTTGGCGCTTGGGCGGACTTCCTCACGGTGAGATTGGATCTTGCAATATCGCACACCCGCGATTTCGTGACGGCGGTGGTTGCATCCAACGCCCGTGTCGGCATTGACGTGGAACGCTCGACACGCGATCTGTCCGAGGAGTTCACGAACGGAGTGTTCACGTCTGCCGAACTTGAGATGGCAAGAGAGAGTTCGGCGGCACAGGTGACGCTCATAAGGTTCTGGTGTGCCAAAGAGGCTGTTTCAAAGGCTTTGGGGACCGGCATACGGTATAGCCCAAAGGAGCTTGCCGCAGAGTCTTTCGATCCGGCGGAAGGGGAGGTCTCCGTTTCGCTGGGCGGACAGTGGCTTGAGGCATTCAAGGCATTCAAGGGGCGTCCGGTAAGGGTCAAGACAGCCATCGTAAAAGGGCACGTGATAGCCTCCTGCTTCATCCCGGAAACTTTTTTTGAGTAAATCATGATAC
>JAFXEA010000127.1 GCA_017521065.1 Kiritimatiellia bacterium
ATGAAAGTCATTAATAAAAGGATTCTATCTATCTCATCTATGGGATAGTGATGGATGCATAAATATGAAAAAAACTCTGATTGCTCTTGTGTTGATGGTTCTTTCCATGCCTGTCATCTCGGCGGGCCATGTTCCCGTGAAACGTGGACGGTGGAAGGTTTTTCAATATGAGAATCCGGATAGAACTCCGATACTCTTTTCGGGTTGGAGCAAGGCTGTGGATGCCCATGCTCTGGAATATAGCATCTTTCTCGATGTTTTCTACACTGACGGTACGGCAGCTTGGGGACGAAGGGCGGATTTCCGTCTTGGAACTCACGACTGGGAAGAGGCAAAAGGTGTGTTCGTGCCCAAGAAGCCCGTCAAGAAGATTGAAGTGTATGCTCTTTTCCGCAGCAAGGCCCAAGGGGAAAAGACCAAAGGATCTGTCAAGTTCCGGGATTTCAGTCTCGAGCGCAGAGAGGGCAAGGGGGAGACTTTTTCGACGTTCTCCGTTACGGACCGTCCGTTCTCAAGCACAAGGGCTGAGACGAAGACGGTGTTCAAAGGCAGGGATTTAAAGACAATCACCGTTAATGAAGCTGATCCGACTCCGGTTGTGTCACCTGTTCCAGCAGGTAAGACAGTTGTGTGGACAGAGGATTCCATGCGGCTTGTGACACCTCTCACGTTCCCGTCTGCATCGGCGAAGAGGAGTATAGGTCTTGCATTGGCAAAACGCGAAAGGGAGTCGGCGCAGATACTTGTGTCAACGGCTGCGGACGTTGAGCGATGCGCGGTTACGCTTGAACTCCCGGTGCTTAAACGCAAGGATGGAACCGTCCTGCGTGGCAAGGTGGATTGGCGCAGACAGGGATATCTTGCCCGTGAGTATGGTGCGCACAGGCATCCGTTCTCCTTTCCGGAGAATGAACGGTGGTTCCCCGATCCGCTTCTGCCGCCTGCGCCGATGCGTGTGCGTCCTGCCGCTACGCAGGGAACTTGGCTTACGGTTTATGCCGCTCCTGATGCGATTCCGGGAGAATACAGAGGAACGGTTGTTGTGCGTGATGACGGCAAGGTGCTTGCAAAAGTGCCGATGAGTGTCACGGTGCGCGATTTCTCACTGCCTGAAACATTCGGTCTTGAAACGGCCTATACGCTTATGGACGGATTTACGCGTGCGATATATCCGGAATGTTTCAAGGAGAAGAAGCGTGAGGCCATCGATATTATGCTGGATCACCGGCTCAACCCTGATGACATATCGCGTACGACACCGCCTGAGATAGAGGATCTTATCTATGCGAGAAGCCGTGGAATGAACAGGTTCAACATTCTTAACATCGTGCCGCCACCGAAGAATCCGGATGTGCGCTGGGTTCTGACCTGTTCCGAAAAGGCTATTGCCGATCCGAAATTCTACGATTATTTTGTCGGTGTGGTGGGGCCGTATGTGGAGAATCTACGTAAGCATGGACTCGACAAGCTTGCCTACGTGTATGGATTTGACGAGAGACCTAAGGAGTTCAATCCGGTTGTAGAGGCTTTCTGGAAGAGGTTCCAGAAGGATATCCCTGGGATCCCTATGATGACCACGGCGAAGAACTACCAGGATTTCGTCAGGGGCAAGATAAAAGGTCCGCTTGCATGCGACTGGTTCTGTCCTACGACAGACGCCTACGATGTCGAGGTGTCGAATCAGCTCAGGAAGGAGGGCAAGAAGGTCTGGTGGTACGTTTGCTGTTCTCCTGTCTATCCCTATGCGAACTTCGCTTCATGGGAATATCCGCCGATCGAGGGACGCATTCTCGGATGGATGACGCACCTGTACCGTGCGGATGGATTCCTTTTCTGGATCGTGAACAAGTGGCACGGCAAGAGCCGCATGAATGGAGACGATACCTACTTCCCATCCTACCGTACGCATAACGGCAACGGGATGCCCGGCGACGGAATCATGATGTATCCCGGCGAGAAGGAGATATGGCCGTCCATCAAACTCGCCCAGTGCCGGGACGGCGTCGAGGACTACGAATATCTTCAGCTTGCCGCCTCCAAGGCGGGAATCGAAGCCTGCGACAATGTCACAAAGACCATTGTCAGGACAAAAACCGATTTCTCCCGCAGTCCGGAAGAGTTGCGCAAGGCACGTGAACTTCTCTCGTCAATCATCACCAATGGACGCTGATGTTTAGTTGTGGGGTGCATGGAGAGTATGCGAGATAAAATTGATCGGAACTTGGTGTTCAGAAAAGCCTTTTCGGATTCAGTTCCGGTCATGGCTGGATATGGCACTATGGGGTTTGCCGCCGGTGTGCTGCTGTCTGTGAATGGCGGAGTGTCCATGCCGGCGTTGTGGGGTGCGTTTTCCAGCGGCACGTTCATATCGGGTCCGCTCCAGTATCTGTTTGTGGACTGGGTGCGTACATCTGCCTCCATCGGAGGCGTCCTTTTCGTTGTGCTGTGCGTGAACCTGCGATATTCGCTGTATGGTCTTTCCTTGCTCGATACGTTCAAAGGTGTGGGTTTCTGGACCCGCACCTATCTGATAGCGGGCATAACCGATGAGACATATGCGCTTGAGGTTGCGTGCGATCTGCCACCGGAAAGAAAACGCCGGTACTGTCTGTTCCTTACCGCGCTTGACCACATGTATTGGATAATTGGGGTGACAGCGGGAGCTTTGGCAGGGGCGGCGTTGCCTGTGCCGTCGAAAGGGATAGACTTTGCGATGACATCGCTGTTTCTCGTGATCCTTACGGAACAGTGCCGTGAAAGGGCAAACCGTTTGCCGGCCATAATTGGCGGAGTTTCAGTCATTGCAGTGTTTGCCGTACTTGCATTGATTTTGGGCATGGATAAGGCGCGTGCAGAGATGCTAATACCTACAATGATGCTGATGGTGACGGTTCTGTTGGCTTTCAGGCGGCGCATGGAGAAGGGGGCGGCGCGATGATGGACGGAAAGACGATGTACATTGTGTCGCTTATTGTCTCGGTGGGAATCCTGTCTTGGCTCATTCGCGCGTTGCCGTTCCTTCTTTTCGGACGTGGTGGTGAGCCGCCGAAGGTCGTTTCATACGTAGGCAGGGTGCTTTCGCCCGCCGCAATTGCAATGCTTTCTGTATATTGCTTTGCGGGCTATGCGTGCGCAAGACCGCCCGCCGAAAACCTTTGGGGGCTTGCAGAGATTGCGTCAGGCATTCTCACCGTTGCCCTGCAGTGGAAATGGAGGAGTCCGCCGCTTTCCATCGCCGCCGGAACGATACTGTACATGATGCTTGTCCGCTGATAAGCAATCAGATGTTTTTTTTCGTCGGTCGCATGGCGACATCTTCTGGCGGTCGCCACCTCGATTGTCGATGCCGTGTTCTTCACGTACCTTTGGCGCACCTGCGCCGATGCATACGAAGGCTGAAGACGTCAAGGCGATATTTTGCTGTAATTAATGTCATATGTGAACGTGAAAGTTGATGTGCGGAATTGTGTAGTGTGGTATAATATACCCATTGTTTTTAACGAAAGGTCATAGCAAAAATGCGCAAGAAAATCATTGCCGGTAACTGGAAGATGAACATCAAGCCGTCTGAGACGGCCGCTCTCGTCAAGGAGATCGCAGAGGCGACGAAGGATTACGCCAACGTCGATATCGTGTGCTGCACGCCCGCGATCGACATCCCCGCAGCCGTCGAGGCATGCAAGGGTACGCAGGTCGAGGCTGGCGCCGAGAACGCCCACTGGGAGGCGAGCGGCGCCTACACCGGCGAAATCTCCACGGGAATGCTCGTTGACGCCGGTGCCAAGTATGTCATCATCGGCCACTCCGAGCGTCGCCAGTACTTCGGCGAGACGGACGAGACCGTCAACAAGCGCGCCCGCGCCGTCATCGCGGCTGGGCTCACCGCCATCGTGTGCGTCGGCGAGACGCTCGAGGAGCGCGAGGCCGGAAAGCTCAACGAAGTCATCGAGCGCCAGATGAACGTCGGCCTCAAGGATGTTACCGCAGCTGACTGCGACAAGCTCGTGATTGCGTACGAGCCTGTGTGGGCAATCGGCACCGGCAAGACCGCCACGCCCGATCAGGCTCAGGAGGTCCATGCCCTTATCCGCGAGACGCTCGCAAAGCTCGTCGGCGCCGAGACGGCTGAGACGGTCCGTATCCAGTACGGTGGTTCCATGAAGCCGGGCAACGCTGCTGAGCTCCTCGCCAAGAAGGATATCGACGGCGGGCTCATCGGCGGTGCGGCTCTCAAGGCTGCCGATTTCGCAGGCATCATCGCCGCTGCTGCTCAACAGTAAGCGGATAGATGTCCAGATGGAGGTGGCGGCCGTCACGGTGCATATGGTCGGTTTGCATACGGAACCATTGCCGTGGACGGTCGCCGTCTTTTGAAGATTCTTAAACATTGAACACGAGGATGAATACATGAAGGCGCAGATTATAGACGGAAAGAAACTTGCGGCGGACACACGTGCGGAGATCGCCCGTGGCGTTGTCGAACTTAAGGAATCCAAAGGCGTTACGCCGGGTTTGGCTGTCATTCTCGTGGGCGACAATCCCGCCAGCGTCTCGTACGTGACGGCAAAAGAGAAGGCGTGCCGTGAGGCCGGGATGCTTTCGCGCGAGATCCGTCTTCCTGCGACGATTTCCGAGGATGAGCTTATCGCCGAGATCGAAAAGCTCAATGCCGATCCGCTGATCCACGGTATCCTTGTCCAGCTTCCTCTGCCGAAGGGCTTCAGTGAAAAGCGAGTCATCGACTCGATTGCCGCCGAGAAGGATGTAGACGGATTCACGCCTGTGAATGTAGGGAAAATGCTTATCGGCGATGACTGCTTCCTTCCCTGCACTCCGCATGGAATCATCAAGTTGATTGAAGTGACCAGAATGGATCTTTCCGGAAAGCATGCTGTCGTCATCGGCCGTTCCAACATCGTCGGCAAGCCGGTCGCCGCGCTCCTTTCCCGCAAGAGCGTCAACGCTACGGTAACGATGTGCCATACCGGCACCAAGGACATTTCCGCATTCACGCGCACTGCCGATGTTGTGGTGGTCGCCGCCGGACGTCCGAATACGCTTACCGGTGACATGCTTAAGGAAGGTGCGGTTGTCATCGACGTCGGAGTGAATCGTGTTCCCGACGCCAACCATCCCAAGGGCTATAGGCTCTGCGGAGACGCTGACTTCGATTCCTGCGCGGAGATCGCCTCCGCCATCACCCCTGTTCCGGGTGGTGTGGGGCCGATGACCATAACAATGCTTCTGTGGAACACGCTGGAGAGCGCAAGAAAGGCGGTGTGACAATGAAACTGCTTGGCGATCTGATTTTTTCAAAAGGTGCGGACGGACAGCTCAAGTCCCGTTCCGGTTCGATATTCGTCTCCGGAGAACATCCGGGGCTTGTGACCGTTCCCGGCACACATGCGATGCAGCGCCAGGCGTGGGTCGGCGAGGTTAACCGCGTAAGGGCGGAGGAGGGGAAGCCTGCGCTGACTTCAGTCGAAATAGGCAAGCTTCTTGAATCGTCCGTCGATCTTGTGTTTTTCGAGAATGTTGTGCTGATACGCCCCGATCCGAACCGCATGGATCTTGCGTTCATGGCTGATGATGAGCTGCAGAAATTCGTGTCCAAACGCAAGATACGCTTTCTCAACACACATGCAAAGCGGGTTCGCGATGCACTCCGCGCACGTGGCGAGAACTGGCGCATGGCCCGTGACGTCAAGACTCGCGAGGAGGCTGACCGCCAGATCGTGCGCGGACGCTGCGCAATGGACAACGAGCCGCTATACTACTACAACGGCCATACCGGAACGCGCTATTTGACGGTTGGAACCTATGACCGTGTCAAGGCGCTTCCCGATGCCGCTTTCCGTGCGCAGATAGACGAGGTTGTGCATGGACTCAATTCGCGCAACCGTCTCGGAATGCCGTTGATCGACCTTTTCCCGACAACTCTCAATCCGGAAGTGCGCAGGATGTTCTGTGAACTGAACGTAAAGTCGCTTTCTGATGCGCAGCTGCGTGAAGCGGTCTCCAAAATAGAGCAGGCTTGGCGCATGGAGATGCCGGCGGAGCTTCGGGATGAGAACCCTGAATCCAATTTGGTCTGGAAGGCCGAGATGGGAGAGGTTCTTTCCCGAAAGGCGTTCGTCAGCGATGTTGGCGACAGGGATCTCATCCAGGGCATCAGCCCTGAGTTCTACCGCAACATCCAGTGGCTTCCCGGTTGCAGGGTCGATAACGGCAAGCTGATACTCGATCCGATATACGACGAGTACAACCGCACTCAGGATCCTGAGCTTGTCGAGCTTTGCGATCTCAGGGTGCGTTCCATCATCTTCAACCTTCTGCGGCTTTTTGGTTCCATCGAGTACGTGAACGTGGGACGCATCCCCCGTTCGCTCGTTAGGACTCCGATTGCGGAAGAGCATCGCAGCGGCGTCTATATAGTCCAGTACAAGGAGCAGGGCGAACCGATATCGCGCGTGTTCATCCTGCGTTTCCAGAAGTGGGGGATTGCGGAGCATCTGGACGAAGGCAAGGATATGCTTTCGGCAATCATCGAGGCGGATACGTATTCCGACTACATCATGGATCGCCGCCTCGCATGCCGTCAGCTTGGCATGAACCTTCCGAAGCACGTCGGTTTCGGGCAGTTCACGGAGAAGTACACCGGGAACAACCAGTATCATGGCACGACCATCCGCGCCTACTACTATGTGAGGCAGTACGTGCACGGCATAGCATCGGACAAGGTGCTGCCGGATCGTTTTCACAACCCTGCGTTCGCGCACAGGTTCGCAGAGCTTATGGGCGCCGCCGCTGCACTTGACCTTGTCGTTGGCCGTCGTACAACGGAGACGAACGAGTCGATCTTCGACAGGAACTACGAAGTGCTGCAGATCGACCCGAAAGGGTTGCCTGTCCGTCTCATTGTGACCGA
>JAFXEA010000128.1 GCA_017521065.1 Kiritimatiellia bacterium
CCGTCGGTGACCCTGGCGACCTCACACTCTGCACATACGATGACAATGTAACACAGCTCAATCAGTTCCAGTTCTTCTCAACAGAGGCCACTGGTGGCGAGCTTCCAGAAGGCTGGTATATTCTCGACAAGTCTGGAGACCCCGACTTTGAGAAAGGACCACAGGATACTGATCTCCCGTATGGTCAAGGGTGCGTTATCGTTTCTGCGAATAGCAGCGCCGAGTATACATCAGCCGGTGAGGTGGATTCTATTAAGCGCGAATTCACAGTAACAGTCAACGCTCGTAAAATGATGGGCAATGTTCTTCCGAGGACCGTTCAGTTGAGCGAAATTAAGCAGACCGTCGGTGACCCTGGCGACCTCACACTCTGCACATACGATGACAATGTAACACAGCTCAATCAGTTCCAGTTCTTCTCGACAGAGGCCACTGGTGGCGAGCTTCCAGAAGGCTGGTATGTTCTTGATAAAAATGGAGACCCTGATTTCGAGAAAGGCCCTCAGGACTTTGCGCTTGATTCCGGTGCTGGTTTTGTTATTGTTTCGGCTAACAGCAACGCTGTTCTTCAATTCCCGAAGGCGATGTAATGAATTTGTCTGTCGAGCATAGTGTTCGACGGCATAAACAAAGGAAAATACAAATGAAAAAAATAATGTTCATGCTTGCGGCAGTCGCGACTGCGGTTTCCGTACAAGCGGCATCAGTGTCGTGGTCAACGGTGGCCATGTACAACGCAGAGGGTGCAAAGGTCGCTGATACGGCTACTGTCTATGTCTACCTCATGGACAAGTCCACATACGACGGTCTTTCCGATATCTGGGGTGCGTATGGAGCAGATGTCAAAGCCGGAGGCACGAATGCTGACGGCTCTAAAGCCACAGGCAAGTTCACCCATAAGGCGACGAACATCTACGCGCCAGCGACAGCCACCGCAAATACGACATACTACGCTGCAATTATTGCAACGTATGGCACTGGTGATGCTATGAAGTATTATGCAGAAAAAGCTTCCGTCACAACAGGTGATGATGCTGCTGGTGCGTTCAATATTGGCGTCGGCAAGCTTGACTCTGCCACTGCCGCCGCTGGCGCGTGGACTGCCGCCTCCGTCCCGGAGCCGACTTCGGGGCTGCTGATGCTCCTCGGCATTGCGGGTCTTGCGCTCCGCCGTCGCAGGGCGTAAGTGAGACGACGACCGACACTCGGTCGTGAAACAAGAACGAGAGCCCGTCCGTGTTTGCACGGGCGGGCTTTCAATTTTACCAGATATGACATTTACAGTCACATATCGCAATCACGATGGTAGCCGCGCTGAAGATTGCTTTGACGCGGAGAGCCGAGATGCACTCTTTATGTTACTCAAGAGTAAGGGGATCAAGCCCATTCGCATTGTTGATGGCGTGCAGCCCAAGACAAGGCGTCGGGTCATAGCTCGCTCAAGAATGCTATACATCCCCTTGATCGTCCTAGGTGCAAT
The DNA here is from genome assembly GCA_017521065.1 of Kiritimatiellia bacterium. Lineage (GTDB taxonomy): Bacteria > Verrucomicrobiota > Kiritimatiellia > RFP12 > UBA1067 > UBA1731. Next base: position 1,481 of record JAFXEA010000128.1, read on the forward strand.
AGCAGGCGTTGCATGGTGGGCTATGTCGAGCAAAGGCAAGGCTCCGCCTCCAGCAGTAGAAAAGCCCCAGTCTTCAAAGCCGGAAGCCGCGACTAAACGACCTACGCCGAAGCCGATGCCTGTTCAGGAGCCAGCAAAGGAGCCTTTGACATGGCCCGAGAAGTCGCCGCATCCAGATGGCGAGTGGAGGCACGGAGAGGGACCGCGTTCAATTGCGGTGACGAATGGCTGCCTTGTCACATATCCGCACTATCCCGGCGTGCAGATGGTGCTTCCCCATCCAGCTTATGCTGCGCCGTTTGAAACACTGCTCGACAATGAGATTGCCCGGATCGTAACGGCCAAGCCTGGCGATGACTTTATCGATGTGCCGCTTCCAAAGAACTTCGACGAAAAGTTCGCGGAATCGCTTCTTGTCCCAATCGAGATCAATGAGGACGACACGCCTGAGAAGGCGGAGCTGAAGCGTCAGGTGAAGGAAGCGAGAAAGATTCTTGTCGAGGCCGTTAAGCGCGGCGAATCGCCAAGGCAGATACTTACCGAAGAAGCTAAGACGCTCCGTCGCCTCATGCAGACACGAGACAACTATCAGCGCATTCTTAACGAGCAGATCGAGAACGGTGCTTCTGATCAGGAAATCAACGACACCGTCAATGCCGCCAACAAGATGCTTGAGCGCGAGGGCAGCGATGCGAAGGTCATGCTTCCCTGGAAAACAAAGCTCCGCATCAAGCAGGGCAAGGCCGACGGCACAATACTCGATTAACCACACAGGAGAAATCAATGAAGACTCTTATCGTAATCGCACTTGCGGCTCTGTCCGTGACTACCCTCGCCGCTGAAGAAACAAAGGAGCCAACGACGAAGAAAACGAACAAGGAGATAATGGACCATATCTCTATGAAGCGCTACGGCGGCAAGATCCGCCAGCCCAATTCAGAGCGAGGGGAGATTGTGTTCGTCAACTCGCAGAAGACGGTTGAAGCGTCGGTCCTCGCCAAGGCGATAGACAAAATCGAACGGCAGTTCAAATACATTGTCAAGGTCTCCGACAAAGATGTCGACGCCAGTGCAAGCAGGCTTGTCGTCCGCCTTGAAGACCTTGACCGTAAGGAGCGCGTCCTCCTTGCGCCTGAGAGCTACTGGGTGAGCGTCAACGTCAAGAGCCTTGCCGCAGACAATCCCCCAAAGGCGATTCTTGCCGACCGCTTTGAAAAGGAAGTAAGACGGGCCTTTGCATTCGTGTGCGGTGGCACTTGCGGAACCGAGCCAGGCGGCATCTGCCGGATGGTTGATTCGCTTTCCGACCTCGATGCAATACCTGGGCTTGATTTCGCCCTCGATATCGAAGCCAGGATCGTCAACAACATGAACGAGACTGAGGTAAAGCCCTACCGCATCGCCAAGTACTCAGAGGCGGTTCAGGAAGGCTGGGCACCCGCCCCAACAAATGAATTTCAGAAGGCTATATGGGACAAAGTTCACGCGATGCCCGCTGAACCTTTGAAGATTAAACCAGAGACGAAGAAGCAGGAGAAGTGATCAGCGTGCGAGGCGAGCGTCAGACCTCTTTTGCCTTTATGTAGCGAAGGATGTTGTGGCGAAACATTTTCGGTCCACCGAAAAACTGATTTTCAGATCGCGACAGCTTGACGCCGGCGCGGAGTTTGAGTTCGATAAGATGCAATGTACAAATGAGATCGGCCAGTTGAAACAGACGGTAGCGCGACGGCCTGACGGCGTTTGCGAACTCCACGTTTCGCCCAATGCCAGTCTCAAACACCTCGTGAAGCATGCGCGTGACCGGCGACTGTCCGCAGTCATAATAGATTTTCACGCGGTCAAGCGACGCAATGAAATCATGATGTTCCGCAATGAAATCGGCAAGTCCAGACTTGAGGCGTTCGACGATCTGGGAGGGAGAGTCAATGAACTTTTTGTCTACGCTCAGGCAATGGTACTTATAGTCGACCTTTCGGGCAAAGGCCATCATGCGCGAGAAAATGCGTCCGCGAAGCTGGCGGCTGAGCATGGAGTAGTTTTTCTCGCGGCGAATGAGCGGTCCCGCGTGGAAGCAATGCCCTTGAAGTCCGATTTCACTGTCGGAACGTTCAAGACGGTTGATTTCGTCGGATATGTCGACGGACTGATCATGAAACACCATGCCGACAATGTAAAAGCGAGATTCGGAATCGGGGAGGTGGAAATTCCCCGACTCGTCTACGAAGACGCTCAATGTTGTTGTATTCATGGTGTGTCGCCCAAAAAGAGAGAGTGGCGGGACGCGAATCCTGCCACTCACGCGGAGTCCTTTCCCCGCATCCCGGTGACCCCTGCCATAAGGAAGAGATCGATGAGTATTGTAGCACATTCTCGAACAGCCCGCAAGGGGGTGAAATGAAATTCACATACGCCTACAAGTCCAGCGACGGAGTGCGGCACGAGGATTCGCTCGATGCCGGAAGCCGGGACGAGGCCTTCGAGGTGCTTCGCGGACGCGGCATCCGGCCCATCAAAGTCGTAGCGGCCGACGGCTCTAAGGCCAATGGCGAGGTGCGGGGTCTTCGCAAACGCGCTGTTTTCGCCCTTGTAGCCCTCGCAGCGGCCATCGCGGGTGTGATTGCCTATCTTAGCGGTGAGCGCACAGGCGCGGCGACGGCGTCCAGTTCCGCGGCAAGTGCGCCGCGCCACCAGATTTACGGCGACCCCGCTACAGTCGAGGGTCTTGAGCGCGGCGACTTCGCGGCGCATCTGCCGCGAGTCGGCGACCAGATGCTCGCGGTCTTCGCCCAGCCCGGCAAGTTGATGTGCGCCAGGGGTGCGAATCCGAGGCGCATCGACGAAAAGAGCTACGCGGCATTTGAGGCGTATGCGAAGCGCGACCTTGGCGCGAAGAACGACATCCCCATCGATACCACCGAATCACGCGAAATCACGGAGCTGAAGCAGATCGTCAATGGAATGCGCGAGGAGATGCGTCAGTACCTTGCCAACGGCAACGGCACGCCTCGTTCTTTCTGGCGAAGGCTGAATGAGCGCACCACGCAGGAAATGCAGATATACGAGCGCACCCGCCGCGAACTGGAAAAGGAAACTTCCGAACAGGTCTGGGAGCAGAAGAACGACGCCCTGCGGCGTCTCGGTCTCCGCACAATCCCCAATCCTAACGAGTAGCGAGCGGGCAAAATCGCCATTGACTTACTGGTAAGAACTTTGATACAATGCATGCGTCTTACAAGTAAGAAAGGATTGGCATGACAAATGTAATGACAACCAAGATGTCTTCCAAAGGGCAGGTCGTTCTGCCTGAAGCGCTGCGCCAGATGTATGGCTGGCAGAGCGGCACGGCGTTTACCATCCTTGTGTATAAGGGTTCGATAATTATGCAGCCCCTTAGGACGCCTACGGAAGAGGAGATTGTTGCCGAGGTTGAGGATGCCTTTGAAGAGGCGCGCCGACAGGCGAAGGCTGCCGGAATGATGCCGGCGGACATTACTACTGCAATTGCCGAGGTGCGCAAAGCTCGACGTGCTCGGAGAAGGCGGCGGTGAGGGCGGTTCTCGACACAAATGTTGTCATTAGCGCAATATTCTTTGGTGGGATGCCGCTAAAGATAGTGCGCGCTGCATTTGCGAAGAAGGTTGAACTTGTGGCGTCAAGAGCTGTCCTGCGAGAATATCGTGAGGTGGCAGAAAGATTGCATGTTCAGTTTCCATCCGTGAACTATCGACGCCCATTATCCATACTTGAAAGCAAGCTGATCATTGTGCGTCCCGTGGCTCTTGGTGAAACCGTCTGTCGCGATCCAGATGACGATGCTATCATCGCATGTGCCCTTGGAGGAAAGGCTAAAGTAATTTGCAGCGGAGATGACGATCTGCTTGCGCTCAATGGATTTCGCGGGCTGGAAATCATGCAGCCTTCAGACTTTTGTCAGCGAATGAAGATTTGATAAAGTTAGCGGATGTGCGGATGTTCTTGGAGTAGCAGCCAACCGCCCACTACTCCAGCGATTCGAGGGTGAGCGGGCGGATGCCGAGGTTGCGGAGTTTGTCGTTCTGCGACTCCCAGTAGTTGATGAGGGCGTTGCCGTTCATGTTTTCTTTTGCACGTTCCAAATCTGCCTTTGTGCGCTCGTATGCGGCGATCTCGGCATCCTGCCGCTCCGTCAGCCTCTTGCCGTATTCGACGACACTTCCCCCAGCTGCAACGTAGGCACGCGCCTCGGCCTTCATCCCCTCGACCATAGCTTTAATTTGTCGAGCCTCAAGTCCATCGTCGGGCGTGGGCTCAATCGTTCGACCAAGCGCGGACTCGATCTCTTCGACCGTCGTGTTGCGTTGCCCAGCCTTCACGCCTGGCACGGCAAAGGAGGCGAGGAAGCGGTCTCCTTCGTATTCAAACACATCGCTCCAGCCGGTCAGAATCCCTTTCTCGATAATCGCGGCATCGCCTATTGGGTAGCGGCGCGTCTGGTCAGTCTGAAATGCATCCAGCTCTGCTGGCGGCCTGACAATTCGCAGAAAGGCCGCTGTCGCGCCCACTGCGGCAACGACCGCCAAGAGGATGGATACAGCCACCACTTGCCGACGGACACCAACAGGAGCACCGTTGGCCTTGCTGCCATCGGCGGCGACTACCTTGATCGGGCGAATGCCTTGCGCGCGCAAGGCTGCAAACGCGGCGTCGCGGCTTGAAGCTTCAATCGAGGCCTCGTGCCGCGTTCCGTCCGGCGTCTTGTAGGCGTAGGTGTATTTCATCGACCCTTCTTCGGATCGAATTCGATTTTCATGGGCGTAGCTGGAACGGCATGAACCTTATCCCAGATCGCCTTCTGGTAGTCGTTGGTGGGCTGGGCTGCCCAGCCTTCCTGGACGGCTACGCGGTAGGGAATGCGGCGCTCCTTCTTCACGCCAAAGCGCTTCCACATACCCTGCATCCGAGCCATGTTCATCGGCTGGATGAACGGATAGCGGTTCGCGTCCAACTCCTTGATTGTGTAGATGGGCTGCATGATGTCGTTCTCCGCCGGCGAGAAGCCGAGTCCGCCGACGAAGCCGATGGCGCGCCAGACCTCCTTCGAGACGCGCATTTCAGGCGCGGACGGGTCGTCTCCACCTTTAAGCTTGTCGGCGTTGACGATTCCTACGCGCTCCTCGGGATAGACAGAAAGCGCGGGCAGTTCTTCGCAACCGTCGATAATCGCTACGAGCATAAGCGGCTTGCGGGACTCGACCAATCCCTTGGCGAATGCCAGCGGGCTCGCCTCTCCGCGCGTTTCCTTGGCCACCTGCGCTTCCAGGTGGGTGGCAAGTTTGTACACCCTCGCCACCTCGTCGAGCGTCAGCGTGGGCTTCTGGCGGGCATCCACGAGCAACGTCTGCGGACCCTCGGCTTTCTGGTGGATGAAGCCGCCCGTCTTCTTTAGGACGCGCTCGTCTCGGGCCTTGATCTGCTCAAGGGTGTACTTCCCGTTCGGATCGAACGGCTGCCCCGTCACCGGGCTTACGTATTCTTCGTCGGCGAACGACGCCATTGCCGCCGCCAAAATGGTAGTGATTATAAGCTTCTTCATGGTAGTAGTGATTGATATGGTTATTGAATTGCGTCAAATGCCTCGAGAACGTGCGGCGGAAGCTTGAACGACTTAAGCCCCTGCTTCTCCTTCAATGCGGCGGCTGCCTCCGCCTTTTCCTTGGCTTCGGCTATCTTGCCTTCTTTGTAGAGAGTCATGACTTCGCGCAGGCACATCGCCTGTGTCTGACGCTCCTTCTTGACCTGGTTGGCGAAATAGTCTACGAACTCGTCGAAGGTTCCGCCTTCCTCCATGTACTGAAGTGCCGCGCAGCGCATGTCGTCGTATGCCTTTAGCTGCGTCCATTCTTCTTCCGTCTCGTCACCGATAGGTTGATAGTTCTTCTCCAAAATCTTCTTCACCTCGTCTTGATCAAGTCCCTTGAGGAATGCGGGGATGAACGGCTTGTCTTCGACAGCAAGTCCGAGGAAGTTCCCCTCGAACGCCGTGTGGAAAAGCTTGCGAGGAGTGATGTCGCGGAAGTTGCCCTCGCTGTCGCACTCGTACATGTGTCCATAGGCATAGACCTTTCGTGTCTCGCCTTCCTTTGGCGCTGGGAAGGTCAGTATCTTTCCGTCGGGCAGCTGCATCTGCCCAGGCTTCTTCACATACGGCGGCGGCTCGGGCTTC
>JAFXEA010000129.1 GCA_017521065.1 Kiritimatiellia bacterium
CCGTTATGAGCATCAACAGAAGAGCCGTCATGTTCTTCTCGACCGCAAGCGCATTGAAAAGCTCCCGGTCCGCTTCGCGCCATGTTATGAGCCTGTTGTCCGTAATCGCCCGCACATCATCACACACCCTGTTGAACACGTCCGGCACTGCAGGGTCCGCGCATTTCACGTGGATGGCAAAAACGCCGCCACGGTCAAGTCCCATGAGGTCCCGGACGTTTGGAAGCGACGCGACTGCAAAGCCGGAATCATAGTCGCGCTGCCCGGACGAAAATATGCCGGCGACCGTCCACTTCACGGGAAGGACGATCTCATCCCTGTTCACAAGCGTTTTCGGTGAATATACCGTCACCTTGTCGCCGGTCCATGCGCCCAGTTGACGTGCGAGATCGACACCGAGAACAATCGAATCGCCGTCAAGATCGTATGTGCCGGAACGCGGAGGACCAAGCCTGTACGCACGGCTGAATCGCTCCGAATCCACTCCTAGAATCACAGGCGCAGAGACTCGTCCATCCTTCTCAAGAAGGCATCGCGTATCTATCTGCGGGGTGACTGCGGTTATTCCGGACACGGCCTCAAGCTTTTTCACCAATTCATCCTCACCGCGGATGACGTGACCGCTGCCGTACGGAACTATTGAGATGTGCGGCTTGAAGTCAAGAATCTTGCGTTCCCAAAGATCGCCGAAACCGGTCATCACGGCGCGAACGATGATCACCGCCGCAACGCCCAACAGAACGCCCAAAACCGAAACGCATGTGATGACGGAAGTCACCGAGCGTTTCGGCTTCAGGTATTTGAACGCTAAGAAAAGCGGGAAAGGCATCGCCTTTAGATCGAGAACACGGATACGTTGTACATCTGGTACTTGTTGCAGGTGTCGAGAGCGTCCACAAGGTACTTGTGAGGCGAATCGAGCGTGCAACGGATGACCACCATCGAGTTCTTCGATGTCTTCGATATTTCGCGCATGCTCTGATCGAACTGCTTCATGTTCATCATGCGGCCGTTGAACACGAGACCACCGGAACCGATGTCGATCTTGACCTGCGTATCATTCTCTTCGGAAGCGGCGGCGGAACTTGCCGGAGCCGGACGGTTCGCGTTCAGCTTCGAGAAGATATCCTCCTGCTTGATCGTTACGACGAAGAAGATGATGAGCTCGAACACAACGTCAATCATCGGCGTCATGTCAAGCTGCGGATTGTCTTGAGGTTTACGGGCCATTTCGAGTTCCTCAATCTTTCGCTTTGCGTTCGTAGATCGCCATGAACGAAATCTTCCATATACCGTTGGCGGTACAGGCGTTCATCACGCGTGCAACAGCCTCATGACGTGTACGGTAGTCAGCGCGGATAAGGACGGGGAATTCCCCGAACTTACGCTTACGCTCCTTCACGCGCTGACCGATCTGCTCGGGCGTCATAGTGATGTCACCCATGGAGATGCGACCGGTACGCGCAATATCGACCGTCATCTGGGTGGGAGGCATCTCCTCTGGAGTGAGTTCAATGCCGTAGCGCCCATCCTCAAGCTTGATCGTCTCATCCTTCGCCTGACACTGCGTAAGAGTGACAACAAAGAAGATGATGAGCTCGAACACGACGTCAATCATCGGCGTCATGTCGAGCTGCGGGTTTTCCTGGGCTTTGCGAGCCATGGCTTACGGGTTCCCTTTAGGAATTTCAGCCTTCGACCGCTTCTTCGTCCGTGGCGACCTCAACGTTGCGGAGGCTGTTGAGGAGCTCCATCGTGACCGCCGTCATGCGAAGGATGAGACGGTTCGCGTTGTTGCGGAGCATGTAGAAGAGCGTGATGGACGGAATGGACACGATAAGACCGCCAGCCGTAGTCCAGAGAGCCTGACCGATGGATGCGGCGAGCATGGATGCGTCGCCAGCACCGCCGGAAGCGAGAGCCGGGAACGTAAGAATCATTCCCTGCACCGTACCGAGAAGGCCAAGGGAGGGACCGAGGTTGGAGCATACGGAAATCCAGTTCAGACGCTGCATGAGCTTTTCCTGCTCAAGGTCGGACGCGGCAGTAACCGCTTCCTGAATCACATCGAAACCTTCAGAAACGTGGTTGAACGCCGCGGCAAGGATGTTGCTCATGCAGCTCGGCTCGTTCTTGCACACCTCAATAGCCTTCTCCACATCGCCTTCGGCCATCGCCTCCTGAACGTTGTTGATGAGAGACTGGGGCATGAGCTTGCCGGGCTTGATGAGAACATAGCAGTCCACCGCGAAGTAGATCGCCATCGCGCCATCTGCGAAAAGCGCGAACCAGAGGAGCATACCGACAATGCCCGAACCGAACACGATGTCATAGAATCCACCGCCGGAATTGGTCGTCTGCTTGGAGGTGTCAGACTCGACGGCATTACCCTGTGCGTCCGTCAACTGCGCATACGAAACGGTTGCAGCCACGGGAGCGCACACGCACCCGAGGAAAACCATCGCCGCCATCGTAGCTTTTCTCATCTTCTTCATGCTCATGATTTTTTCCTTTTATTTGTTAAGTTGTAGATTGGTGTTTTGAAACTGTTACTTCTTTGCCCACTGGCTCGCCGGATAGAGACGCTTGAGCTCGGCGCGCATCTGGTCGGCGCGTCCGGCCTGATTGATCTTCTCGAAGCACTGCGCGGACTTCGCGAGAGCCTCGGGACGGAGCTGTTCCGCGATCTTGCCATCGGTATACATCAGCGCAACGCGCAGATAGCCATCGACAAGAGCGGCACGGATGGATTCCGCAGATTCGCCGGAAGCAAGAATCAGGTCGCCACGACCGATGAGAGCCGCACCGCTCGAATAGCGGTCGCCTGAGGCGGCGGCCTTGGTGAGGAGCTTCTCAAGCTGCTCTTTCTTGCCAAGCTGGAGAAGAACCTTCCAGAAAATCGGAGCAAACTCACCCTTGTAGGCGGCCTCGGGATTCGCACGGACAACTGACATGCAGGAATCATTGGCCTTATCGACATTACCCATGGAGAGATATGCATCTGCCAGGTATCTTGCGGCGCGAAGATCCCACTGAAGGTGGTTGTACATCTTCACGACGCTGTCGAAATACTTGATGGCGGAAGCGCCCTGCCCCTTCTCGACGCGCTCTACGGCCTGATCCCATCCCTTTGGCGCTTCGATGTCCATGGAGGATACGTCATCAGGGGTGATCTCCACCTCGAGCAAGGCACCGCCCTGCTTCGTCTGCACAAAATACGTCTTGGACTTCATGCTGTAGCGAACGACACCCTTATGTGCCCCCTGCGAATCGGTTATCGTACCCATGATGTCAGCGGCAGACGCAGAAATCGTCGCAGACACCGCAAGAGCCAAAGTTGCCAGAAGTTTTTTCATCGTTGTATGTCCTTTACCGTTAAGATTCAATTGAAATATCAGAGTTCGGTCTTCGCCTGATTGATGGCGTTCTGGACCGCAGTCTTCGCCTTTCCGTTCGGGAAGATGTCAAGATACGTCTCACCGTACTTCACGACACGAGCCGCGAATTCCTTCTTGTCATCCATGCGCGGGATGAGCTTTGCCATAAGCGGCAGCGCACTCGCATAGCAACGCTCGAGATTCTTGAGCTGCTTGGAAGTCATCTTCGAAACCGGATGGTCGTCGTTTGGCTCATGAGCCTGCAGAAACGCCTGATAGCCACCGACCGCCATGCGCAATGTCTCGATCGACTCGTCCTTGAGCTGCATCGTCTCCTCTGCCTCCATCTTGCGAACATACACGCCTGCAGACTCGAGAGCGAGCTCATCCTCCATTTCTGGACGGAACTGACGCACCTTCTTGACCGCTCCAATGGCGGCATTGAAAAACTTGCGGCGCAGGTTGTTGTCACGTTCGCGGCGGCCTTCCTCGGAAGCAACATCGATGAGCATCCGATAGGCATCGACAACGACAGCATTGCGGGGATTCTTCTCGATGAAGCGGTCGAGAGCTTCGTGCGCTTCGGTAATGCGTCCCGCACCATAGAGGGCCTTGGCCTCGCCACTCTGAGCATTGGCCTCATACATCGATGCGTTCGGCTTGCCCTTGGCGATATCGGCAACCTTCTGGAAGAGCATCTGCGCCGTATCGTACGCCTTGAAGTTCACGAGGGCATCACCCGCGTCAAGGAACTGTTTGGGCGTGTAGTTGCCGGAGGTCCTGAGCATCTGCTCGTACTGCTCCACGGCCTCACCCTTGCGCCCCATGCTCATGAGAGCCTTGGCGAAGAACGGAACGGAATTCTTGGCCTCCTCGGACTCCGGGAAGTCCTTGGCGAGACGGGCGAACGCATCCTTGGATTTCGTGGCATCACCCATAGCGGTATAGACCGTACCGAGCATCACAAGCGTCTGAGGAGCATACTTGCCCTTCGGAGCGGTCTCCATGTAGGACTCGTAGCACTTCGCCGCCTGCTTGAGGAACGCATTTACGTCCATATTCCCAATCGGCTGCTGAAGACGCTGCCAGGTGTCGCCCTCAAGGAAAAGAGCCTGTTCACGCATGGTGGAAAGCTTTTTCTTGTCGGCGGAAGACGTAAGCGGGGACTCAATGCCGCCCGTGGCGTCCTTCACAAGCGCACGGAAGTTCTTCACCGATGAAAGGACAGAAACCGATGCCTTCTTGCAGACTTCCGCCTTAGCCTCCTCTACCGTGTTCGTTCCAGCCGCCTCATAGAGGGCAAATCCACGGTTTCTCTCGAGAACAGCAAGCGAAAGACGTGCATTTACGCGATCCATCACCATTTTGGAAGCATCAAGATACTGCTTCAGATACTCGATCTGCCCATCGACATCTCCCTGCTTGCCGTAGCATGCGGACATCATCTGGAGAGCCTGCACACGATAGGTGGAGTTGGAGTACTGGTTGAGCACCGTGGTGAAGTAGTGGACCGCCTGATCGTAGTCCTCAGCCTTGTACGCGGCGCCGCCGAGCGACATCGCCATCTGCGCGGCCTGATAATGCGTAGGATAGAGTGCAAAATACGTATCGTACAACTTCTGACTCTGGGCGCGGCTGCCGCTGAGCATCTCGCGACCCGCAAGGCGGAGCACGTTGTCGCCGGCCGTACGCGTCCACTTCTCGTTGACCCCGGAGAAGCGTTCCGCAAAATAGCCCTCGACCGCATCGACATCACAGCGCAGGGATGCCTTCTTCTTCGCGTCGCGCTCAGCCTTCCACACCTCAAAGGTGCTCTCGGCAAGCTTGAATACAGCATCAAGAGAGTTCTCCGTCTCGGGATACTGGGAGAGCACCTCGTGGTAAGCCTTCACCGCATCCTCCCAACGGGCCTCGCGGTAGGCCGCGTTCGCCGCCTTGAACTGCATCTTGCGGACGTTGTCGATCTGCGCGGCGGTGATGTTGGTCTTGACATCCTTGTTGAACATCGACTTGACGAGCTTCTTGATTTCTTCAGCCAATTCGCCCGCAGGAGCCGCCCAGCTGGACTCCGGATACTTCACAAATACGTTGATCGCATGGTTGAACGCACCGGCTCCGTTGCGCTTGCCGCCTTCCTTAACGCCAAAGAGCAGGTCAGCGACCTTCGCCTTGTTGGGCTTGCCGCCCTCAACCTCCTTCTCGACCTCCTTCCAGAGCATCTCCGCAAGCAGGTAACGGCAGGTTGGCATCGGGGACTGGCGAATCAACCCCTTCGAGCCGTCAGGGTCAAGCTGAAGCAGCTGGGCATGGATATCCTGAAGCTGCGGCAGAAATTCATTGACGAGCTCCTGTGCGCGGGCGACGTTGCCCTGGGCCATCTCGACATGGGCCTTGAGGGCGACGGCTCGGCCGTACACGAGCGGAAGGTCGCTCATCCACAGCATGCGATCGGCACGGACGGAGGCCTTCTTCAGATAACCGGCGCGCTTCTTGGCGTCCTTCGTCTCGGCGGCGAGCTGGAGGCAAAGCTCCGTCTCTTCCGTGGCGAACATAGCCCACACGTCATCCTTGAGAGGCAACTTGAGAAGACCATCATAGACGGCTATCGCCTGATCGAACTTCTTCTCGGAGCGGAGAATCTGGATCCACGTGTAGGCCGCCTCCTGATAGAAGCTCATGAGCTCCTTGGTGGGAACGGGCACACCCTTGAAGAACTCCCCGTACAGCTTGCGGCATTCGGGAAGCTTCTGGCGGGCATAGTAGGCGTTGGCCATCGCAATGGTGAGAGCCCAATACTCGGGAGAGCCTTTCTTCTTCTTTGCAAGAACGGCCTTCACCTCGTCGAAATGTCCCAAACGCAGATGTCCCTGCTGCTCGAGCACTTCAAGACGAGCGGAAAGCACCGGCCACTTCTCACGAGCCTTGGCGATGACAGGTGCCGCAAGATCCGGCATATTGGCATCAATCAGGGCTGTGATGAATGCACATTCTGCATCCATAGCCTCCTGCTCGGCTGCGGGAATCGCCTCCAATGCAGGCTTGTTGTCATCCGCATCCGCAGCAGCAGAAGCGGCGGTCTGCGCGGTTGCGAGACCAGCGAACGCGAACGCCGCGAACGCAAAAACTGGAAATCTGGAAAATCTCATGGGGCGCATTATACGATAAAGCCCTCTCTTGCGCAAGTGGCATTTTTTACATATTCCTTATCACGTTCGAACGGGTGTCGGAAATGCTCGTCATCAGGTTGGTCGCCGTGGAATACGACTCGTCGCGGCGATCAACCAGTGACTGAAGGCGCGTCATGTCCGCCTGAGCCTCGTTGTTGAGCCCGTCAATCTCAGACTTCACTCGGGAAAGCACCGCTTCGCAAGTCTGCTTGTTGATGATGTACTTACCGCCGCCTATGCTCATCCAACCGCCATCATTGGCATACCCGACATCACGCAACACCTGTGCCGTCATCTCGGAAAACGCCACATCATTACTGCAGGCATCGGAACCTTCGGCATCGGAATCGAAACTCGTCTGAATTTTGGTCAATTCCGCCAACGCCTCGCCCAGCTCTTCGAGACGTTTGTTGCGCTGCTGGATGCGCTCGGTGAGCGGCTCGACCTCGCCTTCCACCGCAACGGCGCGGTTCTTCGAGAACTTGACCATCAGATCCTGGAAGTCCATCATATCTGTGACGGAACTCAGCGTGACGCTGTAATCGCCCGCCTTCACGCCCCACCGGTCTTCGATGTTGCCTATTTCAACCATGTCTATCGACGCCATAATCCTATCTCCTTCAACCCATGTTTCCTATCAGCGTGGAAGCCGTGGAATTTATCTTCTGGACAAGCGACGCCGCCGTTGAGAATGCATTGTCGCGTTTCGACACGAGCGACTGCATCGTCACCATGTCCTGCTGCATCTCATTCGTCTCGTAGTCGATTTCGTACTGCAGCGCCGACTGCGCCATTGTCGCATCGTCGCGACGCACCTTGAAATCACCGTCCACGGGCAGTTTCATGTCCGCATTCGTATCGCGCCGATACTTGTCGAGGATCTGCGATGCCGTCTTAAGGTCCACATCCGCAGCAGATTTGTCGTCACTCTCCGGCTTATTGGTCGTCAAGGACGCCACCGCCTTCACGATCACGGCAAGAGCCCATCCAAGCTCGTCGAGTTTCTTCTGGCGGGCTTTCAGGACTGCTGCATAGGAGGAGGTTTCCGCCTCGATTGCGTTCGCCTCCTGGAACATCGCAATTGAGGCGGCCTTCACGTAGTCGCAGTTCGCCACACCCTCCACGGTGTAGTCCTTCTGCTGGATCCCGTAGACGCTCAGCCCTGCGATAGGCACTGATTCGACCAACGCCATCCCCGTCGTCCTCCCTAGGCATGGATTGCGTCGCGCATCGACTGGACCTCCGCCTGCAGCACGGCCCGCATCAGCTGGATCACGGAATCGATGACGCTCTGGCACTGGGCGAACAGATCCTTCGCCTGATCGAGCATCTCCTGGGCCTTCTGCTGCTCGGCACCCACTTCGGTCGCCTCCGCGCTTATCATCTGCGACATGCTCGAAACGCAGCCCTGCGCGACATTGCCGAGCGCGGCGATCATGTCGCCGAACATGCGCGCCCGGGTTTCTATGTGATCTCCTTTCAAATATGCGAGATCATGCTGCATGACTGCATTCGCCTGATTGTAGTTCGTCTGCGCGACAGAAAGATCGGCAGCGAGCTGTTCCGGGGTGGAGTTCAGCGAAATCTCCTTTGCGGCATAGGCTTCAGCGTATGCGATCTCCTCCGGAGTGGACGCCGGATTGTTGCGTATATCCGCCAGCTCACTCTTAACCTGCGTGCGGTAGAGGGTTTTCCTGTCCGCAAGGGACATGTTCTTGAGGTTCGTATCCGCCGCGATCTCAGTCTCAAGCTGCGCGACGCGCTGCTCCTGCTCGGGTGTAAGCTGCCGCGGAGCCTCGGGATTCTCGCCTCCTCTCAGATTGTTCAACTCAGCAGTCTTCGCATCGATCCTCTGCTGCAGAGCGGCATCGTCGAACGCCGCCTTCGTGGACTTTGAATCGTTGAACGTACTTTCGACCTCAGTCTTGACCGCCTGATCTGTCTTTTGAGATATCTTCTCAAAATTTGCCTGGGCATCCTGCGGTTTGCTCTGCATTTCCGCCATCTTGAGTTCAGCCTTCGCGTTCTCCAGACCGGACATCTTGTGGGCATCCATCTGTTTGGTGAAGCCCTTCCCCTGATAGGCAAGATTGGTGGCCTGCATGCCGACCTGGATCGCACACACGACGACGCTGCAGATAAGACCCGTGAGGGCTGCGGTCCGCTGCATGTCCGCCTGGTTCTGGATGCTCTTCTGCACCTGCACGTTCTCGGCCTGACGGACGTCTCGTGCGGCATCGCGCATCTTCTGTCCGCACTCGACAAGAAGAGCCATCAGTGCGTAGATGTCGAACAAGACCGCCTGCGACGCCTTCGAATCAGCAATGGTCGATGTCCCGTTCGCGGCAATGTTCTCGCCCAGTGCAGTCAGCTGCGCCGTCAATTCGTCGCAGAACGCCTTGACCTGTCCATCTGTGAGATTCAGATAGGATCCATCGCCGAGCTTTGCGCAGAAATCAGCGATCAGCCCTTCATCGACCGCCGCCGGACTGTCCAGCGCCGGCACGGACACCGCAACGGTGCGGACGGCATCGCCGTCGCTTACGGTAAACGTCAGCCCGACCTTGCCGACATCAGCGCTGATGTCCAAGGCGTCGATTTTGGTTGTGGACTCCTGGGCGTTCACAGCATTGAGGATGTTCCCCCAGTTCAAGGCTGCATTCTCCATCCCTGTTACATTTACGCTCATGGCTACTCTCCTTTCCGATCAGGCCATCTGCCCCATCTGCTTTGCGATTTCGGTTTCCGTATCGATCGCCGAATTGATGATAGCGGCGATGTCGGAATAGATGCTCTGGATCTGCTGGAGGATCTTCTCAAGCTCCTCCTGACTCTCTTCAAGCTGCTGCTTCATGACAGCGAGGAACTTATCCATCTCCGTAGTCTCGGCCTTGAGTTCCCCCGCCTTGTAGTTCTCTGCGGCGGCAACGCCTCCTGCGACCGTAGTCCCGATGCCAAGAGCCCCGCCGGCAATCTGCGCACCGCTCTGGATGGATTTTGCCGTGGCCATCGTAGCGGTGACAGCCGCCTGAGACGCGCCCTTCACAAGCCCTTGGATGGCGTTTCCGCCAAATCCCGCGCCGAGCGAGATCGCAATCATGGCAACTGCCATCACAAGTGCGGCCACAATCTGCGCAGCCTGTTCGCTCATACCCGCATCCTTCAACGCATCGGCAAGCTTTTCGGTGATCTTATCCATCGCGCCCGTTTCACTCAGGATGCACATTCCGACCGCGACCACGGCCCCCGCAACAGCCCCGATCGCAACGCCACCCGTGGCGACGCAGGCGGCAACGGCTATCGCTATGGACACCGCCGCCATCAGCCAACCGAATATGCGCGTCAAGAGGTTCGCCTTTGCGGCCTTGTCCATCTGTTCAAGCGACTCCTTGATCTTCTCCATCTGCTCCGCATGGCGCTGGTCAAGCTCCCCTTTCTGGAGTTCGATGCGCTCCTTGGCGAGTTCAGCTTGATGCTTGTCGGTCGCAAGCTGAAGATAGGAGATGAGCTTTTCAAGATCGACCGCCTTCTGATTGGCGTCGTCCGGATTGTCGAGTGCCGGTATGCCGGTCGCGCCGGTCGCAGTGCCGACGTCTGCCGTCGCCGCCGGAGCCGCCGTGCTTGTCACGCGGACACTCATCTGGCTTGCGAGAAGTCCGGCGATCTCCTTCGCCAGCACCTGGGCATCCTCGGTAAGTCCCATGGCCTTCGCCATGTCGCCAACCTGATTCACGAATATCGGACGCTGAGGGCCCCTTTCGCTTATGCCTGGTACATCACTCATGTCATGCCTCCTTTTCTGCATTCAGGGGTTCGAAAAACGGATTGACGGAAATCACTTCTCTCCGTCGATGATCTTTTTCAGAGCTTCGGCTTTGGCACGGTATTCGCGCCCGCGCTCGGTGTCTGCCGGTGCGAACTGCTCCAGCGCGGCCAATGCGGACAGGGCGTTCGGACGGTCGCTGAGCGCCAGATAGCACTCAGCCGCGTGATACTGGGGCTTCGGATCGTGGATATCAAGGAACGATGCATAGGCATATGCCGTGATCGCACCCTGATACTGCTTCTTCACCTGGAGCACCGCCCCCATGCCGATCCAGTATTTCGGATTGAAGTGGTCGAAAAGAACGAGGAACTTGAACACCTTCTCTGCGTTCTCGATGTTGCCTGTCTGATAGAAGTTGAACCCAAGCGAATAGACGGCCTCCATCTCGGCATCCGTAATGCCTTTGAGTTCACGGACAGTTGTCATGTCACCGGCGATTTTCTTCGCGGCTTCCTCTATCATCTCTTTGTTGATTTCCATCTCTCGCCTCCTTCTTCTGTTTTAGATATTGATATTCACATTATACCAAAACTTACAACTCACAACTTACAACTCAAACATGATCCAGATGGCGGTCCTCGATCTCATCCACCAGTTCTCCGTCAAGGCGCTTCAGGGAGTCGCTTATCACATCCTCGACTGAACGCGACACCGAAAGGCTGTGCTTCTTGTCGTCCTCCTCGATTTCATCGTGAAGATGATCTATATCGGACGCGTCAAGTCTCAGCGCTTCGCAAAGCGCCGCGCGGCTGGACATGTCAAGCGAATCAAGCAACGTCTCAAATTTGCTCCGTTTTTCATTTGCGACAGCTTCTGATGCCTCATATTTCTTCATCGCCTCGTCACGAGAGGCCTTCGCCTTGTCATAGTCGTTTTGCGCCGCTTTGACCGAATCGTTCGCAGACGCCAATTCTCTCTGGGCCTTGTCAAGATTGACCTTTGCGTTGGCAACAGCCTGTTCAAGACTCGCAAGATGGCCAAAGTTGAGCTCTCCTCCGGAATTCCTGTACTGATCGCGAGCCGCCACAGCAGAGTCATATTCCGCCTGGCAGTCGAAAACATTCCGCTCCGCACTTTTGAGATCATCCTTGGCATCGTCTAGGGTGGACTTCGCCTTATCCAACTTGACGTTCTTCTTCTCGAAATCAGCTCTGTCGGCGTCACGGATCTCTTCTGCGGCTATGAGTTCCTCTCCTGCAGATTTCACCTCATCAACCTTGGCCTTATGCTCCTCCGAAAGACTGGCAATCTGCATAAGTGCACTCGAAAGGCGGCTCAAGGCGGCATTGAGACGCGCCTCGTTGGTCTCCATGCGCAACTTGGCAAGGAGAGCTTCCATATCCGGGGCCGCTCCGCTTACACTGACGTTGGCTCCGCCAAGAATGGCTGCCTGTGTGGTCTCCGCCACAGGAGCGCCATCCGCCAGCGCCCCTGAGACCGCCGACAGACCTTGAACCTGAACTGGAATAAGCGACACACTCATGGTACTCCTCCTTTTCTCTGCTCTGGAACCTTTACACGCAACCTTCCGAAAGGTTACATGTGCGACATTTTTTTTTTCTACATCCTGAACGCCTTCATCATGGCTCCGAACTTTCTCCGGCGGTTCTCTATGTCGGGCGAGATATCCGCCGCATCGAACACAGGTGACGGACACGGCTCAACCGGCGCATCCTCTCCATTATCCAACGGCGAGAAGCCGCGACGTTCAAGCTCTGCATTGACCGCCGCCTTCTGCTCGGGAGTGAAGCGCATTTTCATTATCTCCTCGCGGGATGTGCCGCTCTCCTCAAGCATCCGGTCGGTCTCGGCGAAACGGAGCTTCGCCGATTCCACCATCTGCTTCGATTCTGCAATGGTCTTTCGGATTTTCGCAAGATATTCTTCTGTTTCCTTATTCATGAGCTGACCTCAAAAGCAATATCGATAGAACAAATCAGACGAAATCCGGAACTTCCGGCGGCTTCAAGTCAAAAGCGGACTTCACCAGCTTCCCCAAATCGTCATCCCGTACGGGATTGCCATTCCCGTATTCCAGCTCCTCAACCGCAACACCAGGCAAAGAATCCGTCACAACAAGCGACGGACCATAAATCCCACCGGCATCCTGCTGAACGGATTTGACGGCATCAACATCCTGCATCTGATCAAAATCAGATGGAATCGGCCGATTTGCCGCAAAAATCCTGTTTAAATTGATATCCATGACACTTCCTCCATGCATTAATACACACATCCATGCAAAAGGTTACAGAAATTTCAGCCTTTTTTGCTTCATAATGAACTTGATGACATAACCGACCCCAACATGCTCCATGACATTCGCAAAGCGAGTCGCTAATGGCCAGCAATAAGATCGCCATTTGCCAGAAAATAAGAATTCAATTAGGAATGTTCTCATCATAGGTAATTGAGAGACCTACTCACAATGACGCGATTCAATGTTATAAGCAGTTGTTTTATGCGATTCCCATACATAAAAACGACTTTTATTTGATGCCTTAAAGGTTTTCAGCTGCCGCATCTTATCATGAGATTACAATTCGGACGAAATCCTAACGCTCTCACGACTCCTGCCTGGATTTACAAGATTTCGGTGCGGACGAATCTAAACAGAATTACAGACTAAAGAAATGAAAATCAGAGGCGACCGTGAAGGATGCCTCCACAAATCTATGTTAACGGAATGTTAACAAAGCCAAAGGTTTTCGATAAGCGGGCGACTACCTCCACCCGCCTCCACTTTTTCGTAGCATTATCGAAAACTACTGATTGAGCATGGCTACGGGTAAACACCACATGGCCAAACAGTATGAGTAAAACTCTGGAGTGCTACGCAAAAATGATTTGATTCTTCTATGAAATAAAACCGCACCCTCAAATATAGCAAGCCTCATCGGGAGGTATTTATGGATCGGAAATTGCGGAATAGCCGAACCGACTTCGGATTCATGCGTCCCTTTTCATTAACACCAACATTGACCGTTACTGCGGCTCCGACAGATGTGAAATTGCGCACAACCGACTCAAGTTCCTCTGGAGTGTATGCCGGATCCGGGAACTCCCCACGTTCACAAAGTTCCCTCATCTTGTTTTTATCAAGCAAATCAGGTCTTTTTGCCTTCATGTCATCCGATGCATGCCACGGTATCCATGCGCCGTAAGCATTCCAATAACCTTCAAGCGGGAAATGGGTATGACACAGTCCTTTTCCGCATCTAGCCAACGGACCATCCGGCTTCCACACGGGATACCGCTCACCTGCCGCTAATTTCAGTTTTCTCACAACGATTCCACCATCCCTTATTGCATTAACCTCACCTGACAGGTAATCCCCTCCATATACACATTCAAGATTGTTCGTGACCCCATTTTTGTCTATCGTCACAATACCAGAATTGTATCCGACCACTGCATATGGATTGCCGGCACATGCAGCTGCACGCCATAAATCCTGATGTAACTTACCTTGCGCATATCGAACAGGAGTTGCTCCATCGAAGAACCATCCATCACAGTACCGACCAAAGTTTTTTGACCATGTTGATACAATTCTAGTCCAGTTCGTCTGAAAATAGGCGTTCTCCTTGTCTTCGTAACTCCAACGGAATATCTGCTTCATGGTAGGTTCAAGCATATCACATGGCAAATAGCATATCAAACGCTTTCCCCTCTTTTTCAGTTCCCGACCGATCTCTTTCACGAGATCACGACGTGACGGCACGCGGTAGGCGCCACACATTTTCGCCAGATCATCGTTGGGACTCGCATACGCACCCTTGCTTTGCCCCAGCGTGAAGAACAGCCAATCCGCACCGGTTTCATCGAAATCCTTCATAAAACCTTCCAAGTCAAACGCTTCGACCGGTTCATCCACATATGGCATTCGATCAGATACATGGCATCGAGCATAAAGCCAAAACGCCATCACGCCATAGCGTCCACTCATCCATCGTGCTGGTGTCTCCAGCTTCTGGGTCGCAACGGCAGAGCAACAAATCATAGCCGCCGATATCATCATCGTGAATTTCATTTTCTTTTATCCTTTCTTTAGCAAATCATACATTCTGTACATTCATCCTGCAGAACAGGCGATCTGAAAACTTACTGAACCGTTTCTGGAACTATGGGTGCGACAATACGAATTCCGCGCCATTTGCAGTATTGTGGGGTATGCAGATGAGTCCTCACGCTGCTTCTGATGCGCTCGTAGCTATCATCCCATGACCCGCCGCGTAACACACGGTGCGTGGGATATTCGGGATCAGGTGTTAGAGGCCCCTGCGGATTCACCAACACCGTCCTGCGAGCGTATGAGGCATTATCGACACGAAAATAATCAAGACACCACTCGTTTATATTCCCCCCCATATCATAGATTCCCCATCTATTCGGCTTAAGCAGACCCACCTCATGAGGGCTGTTTGCCGCCAATACCGGATCATCGCTCCAGTTCTGTCTATTCCAAGCATGGCCGCGAGATGCATCAGCAGTCACTTCATTGCCCCACGGCGTAAGCGTGTCGGTTCCAGCCCGATAGGCAAATTCCCACTGGGACTCCGTTGGCAGATCAAACACAAATGAAGGTGAAAGTTTACGTAGCTTACCAAGAAAGCTATCGGGATTGACATAGCTACTCCCAGGCCATTCAGCATCTGCTCCACGTACGGAGTGCGTTCCGTCAGCAAATCCACCCCAACTTATATTGTGCACCGGCATTGTCCAATGCCGCGGATCAGACTTATAACTGGATCCACACACCTCGGATACGAAGAAATATTGACGCTCAGTTATCTGAAACACACTTATCCAATAATCTTCAGTAAACTGAACATAATGAGAAGTCGCCGACTCAGGCGGCAAATCTGCATCCCACTTATCTCCCCCCATACGCCAAATGACATTTGCAGCCGGAA
Organism: Kiritimatiellia bacterium; assembly: GCA_017521065.1. Lineage (GTDB taxonomy): Bacteria > Verrucomicrobiota > Kiritimatiellia > RFP12 > UBA1067 > UBA1731. The sequence goes on from JAFXEA010000129.1 coordinate 15,287, forward strand.
TTTTTCGCATAACGAGCTTTGAATGCTTGTATATCGCATTTGTGATGCCTCCTGGAACAGCATCCGCATCTACGTAGTAAAACACCGGGAGATTTGGCCCCGCCAGATCTATGACTGCATAATCAGGTGGGTTGTTCGTCGTCCATTCACGCACCTCTACAGTCAGATCGTCAATATTCGTATCAACGACATGTCCGCACCATGTGTGATCTGGACGCCAATATATCCTATGATTTCCCGGCTTGATGATACGGTTTACATCGCCTGCAAGATCGGAAAAATTCCTTGTGCCGATCGAACATCCGTTCGTCTTGATGTCTACAGTCACAATCTTCGGCGTATCACCAGACAACGTATAGCATATCACCGCCTCGCGGGAAGACTCGTCGAAAGATATTTCCGGCGTCGCAAACGGTGCTTCGCCCAAAGGCTCATGGTGAACCTGCGCAATTGGACATGCCAACCTGACTCCACACCACCTGTTCCAGCCCGTCTCCCCTATCAACGCACCATGAACATATTCCGGTCGCTGACATACATATCCATCGGAATATCCACCACCTTTCACCTGCCTATGCGCACCATATCCAGAAATCATGGCCTTTTCTCTCGATGGACCGATCGGATCCACCTCATAGGAACCATCTGAATTGACCGATGTCGATGGGTCAATCAGGAAATCATGTACAATCTCATTCACGTTACCGCCCATGTCATAAAGGCCCCAGGCATTCGGAATACGCTCTCCGACCCTATGCGTACGGCCTTTGTTTTCCTCATCGACGATATTATCCGTCTTTGAGTTTGCAGAAAACCAAGCATAGGGAGACAGGGCATTACGCATATCCGCATCTAAGACCGCCATGCTTGAGTTCCGTATCAGATCGATATCACCGATAAACGGCAGCACAGAACCAGCACGTGCGGCAAACTCCCACTGTGCCGATGTCGGCAAGTCAAAACCCATATCTCCTCCAGTGCGGCTTCTGATGACTCCTATCGGAGATTCAGATCTGACAGATGCCACGGAGGATTTCTGGCGATCTGTCCAGTAATCATATGTTTCGCATCTTCCTCTCATCGTTTGATACGATATCATTTCTACAGGATGCATATTCCAGTCTGGACAGTCTTTAAACGCCGAATATCCTGACACATACTCCCCCTTAAGAGATCTATACTGTTCATGCGTCATTTCAAAAACGGCCATATAGTAATCATGCGTAAGAGACACCGGATGAGGACGGCACAGTTCCTGATTCTGCGGCGACTCGTTCAACACCGCCCCCATACGCCATAGAATATTTGCCGCGTCTATCCTCCGAAACAGCATAGAGGTCGTTTTGTATATGTCATTCTGCACACCGCCTGGCACAGCATTTGAGGATATATAATAATTCACCGCACCAGTCAAGAGATTTACAGCCATGTAGAGCGGTGGACAAGAAAGAGAATGCGCAGTAATCCGTACGGTTGCCTCTCCTAACTTGAATTTGCCACTTAAAGTCGATGTCTGCTTTGGTTTCCACACAATCCGTCTCTCTCCTGGCTCCACGCGACAATTGACATCGCCAGTCATGCCAGTCAGCTGGTTTTCAGAAATCGCCACACCATTCGTAAGAAACGAAACAGTCACAATCCCCGCTTCTCCCGACAGAACATAGGAAATTTCAATCGTATTTCCAGCTCTCTGCGAGCAGACTACTGTCTTCTCGTCGATTTTGGGAAACGATGCCTGTACCGTTCCTGCAAAGCCAAGCAAAATGAATATGATTCTTTTCATCCATCGCTCCATTGACTTCATCTCTGACTATCTCCATGGAAGTGGACACACCAGACGGTATCCAATCCATCTGTTGGAGTCCTTATATTCATGCACATTTGTACCCATAACGGAATGACTGCGTATGGATGATGTGCCATCGGAGAAACCGCCCCCACGTCCGACACGTACGCACTCGCCACTCGAAACTTTCACGTTGCAAGCATCGGCAATTGGACCCTCTGGATCTGATACCGCTATCGTTGGCGCATTATTGTAGAGGGCCTTATATACCTCCCCAGAGCAACAATAATCCAAGCATTCTTCGATTATATTGCCGTACATATCGTACAATCCCAATGGATTCGGCGGATAGCACCCAACTTCAACGGGACGCCCCAATACAGATGCACAATTCGACATTTCCTTGACTTTCGAATCTGAGATGTCATCACCCCACCACACATCTCCCGAAGTGCCTGCCCGCGCGGCAAATTCCCACTGAGCAGAAGTCGGCAAATCAAGTTCTAAACCTGTCCATTTCCTAAATCCAGCTATCAGGCCATCCGCACCAACCTCATGCCCGTCGGCGGGCCAGTCAGCCTTACCTCGCATATTTCGCCAGGAAATCCCCTCCAACGGCAGAACCCAATAATCATCAACTACATCCGAGAATGAGGATGCAGAAGTCTTGTTTATGCAATAAGCCTGACGAAGAGTCAACTGATAGACGCACATATAATAATCCGCCGACAGCTTGACATAATGGTCATAGCCATAGCTATAGCCCGCCTTCCCCATTCTCCATTCAACACCTGCAGCCGGAATACGTCTCATCAAAAGTTTTGTCGTCTTGTACTGCCTGTGACCGACTCCTCCCGGCACGTCATTTGAGGATGCATAGAACTGAAGTACATTGGGCACCATCAAGTCTGCAACCATATAATCCGGAGGATTAGTCTTAGGCCAGACCGTCAATTTGACACCCAATTCTTTTGACGCCATAACACGGGCATGTTCAAAAAAACGGTCGGGACGCCATGTTATCCGCCTATTGCCCGATGGAACAACCATGTTGATATCTCCCCCGGCATCCACCACTCCAACCGAGACACCATTCGTCATGAAATCAGCCGTAACAATTGCATCCTCATTGAGATTGAAGCTCACAACAATGCCTTCATTCGCCGTTTCACAAACCGATACATCCGTCACCTGTGGAGCGGCCTCCGCAATAGCAAGACCAACAAAGGCGATCAGCCCTACAATCCATTTCTTTTTTCGCATGCAAACTCCTTCTGTCCAAATGGTTTTACCTCAAAATAATCCACAACGGAATAGGATCAAATGTAAGGGTGAAGTTGCACTTCTCCACTGTCAGATAACTCCTGGCATCAAACAACCGCGAACCGATCACCACCGGTTCGGACTCTGACACAGCAAACGAACGCGCATCATATGAATTCGACATCACAGCAACAGTCTCGTTCTGCTTTACAAAGAGCCCATCCCGTCCGGAAACATCATACTTCCAGTCTATCCCATGAACAGCCATGCTCAACATAACAGCGCATGCCGACAACAAAACGTGAAAACACATCACTATACTCCTCTCCTTTTCTGTTTAACTGAAGAAACCACATTTACCTTACGCCACGAATGATATCAAAAACCATGCAATGAAATCAACATTCTGTTACGACATTTTAAACAAAAGAAATGCGACATTTTAAACAAAACATCTGATATAATATGCGCGTGGATAAACCATTGGACATAGCCGTTTCCTTAAGGCTGGATATCATGCCGGGACGAGAGCAGCTCACCGGGATACTTCGCTTTGTCAAAGAGCGAAGCCGAAACTGGAACCTGCACCTAAAGACCGGTAAAGAACTTGTGGATGATATATCCAACTGTTGCATGAACTCAAAAGGATATATCCTCAGCGAGACACCACCTGATGCCGTCACATCATTTCTTGCCACTACATCAATCCCAACGGTGACAATCGACACACCCTCTGAACTTTTCGACAAAAGACGCTACGGGATAACCGCCATAGAACTCGACAATGCAATGATAGGTCGCATGGGTGCCGCACATTTCCAGTCAAAAGGACGATACCGGACACTTGCCTTCGTTCTGGACAGGAATTCAAGCCATTGGGCGGAAAAGCGCTGTTCCGCATTTGCCAAATCCGCATCTGAAAACGGCATTCCATGCTGCATATTCAATGATGGCAATGGCATAGCCCTGCATAAATGGCTTGCTAGACTTCCAAAGCCGATTGGCATGATGGTGGCATGCGACAGACGGATGGCCCAAGTTCTGGAAGCCTGTCAGGAGGCTCGTCTCGACATTCCCGAACAGGTGGCGATTCTTGGCGTAGACAACGAAAGTATGTACTGCAACTATACCCGGCCCTCTCTTTCAAGCATTGATCCTGGGCTTGAAGAAGAAGGGTTCAAAGCCGCTGCTGAACTGGATTCACTGCTGAACGCGCGCTATCCACGCCCTTGCAAACAGCTTTTTCTTCCACCGCTTCGCGTGGTCGAACGGGAATCGACAGCGGTACTATTGCCCGCCGTCGCCCTCATTAAGAAGGCAACGGCATTCATAAACGGGAATGTCTCCAAACGCATCAAAGTGCCTGATGTTGTCCGAGAAATGAAGGTGTCACGAAGTCTAGCTGAACTTCGGTTCAGGCAAATACAAGGAGAGTCCATCCGTTCTGCAATAGAGAACCGCAGACTATCCATGGCAAAACGGCTGATAGAAAATACTGACTGCCGCATTTTGGAAATCGTAAATTCCTGCGGATTCTCAAACCGAAGGCAGATGGAACGAGCCTTCCTCAGACGATTCGGAGAATCCATCAGTTCATGGAGGAAAAAAAGAAGACTACGCACTCCTGCCGCAACTGACCAGATTAAAATATAGGAGGTTTTGTAAGGACCACATCTGAAGTCCCTTTTAAAGCCTATTTCTAGAAGAAGAACTGACTTACCGAATGATTATTGCAAATGGCTCGGGCTTGACATACAAGGCGCCATCCCCTGAAATGTATTCAGGGTGGGTCGATGCCGATATGACACCGCTGAAGGGCCGGTCCCCAAGCCGGACTTTACCGACACGGCTCATGCCGGTGTAGTCGAGGCGTAGCGTCGCCCCTTCAGAAACATCGACAACCAGACCTTCCGGCATCGACGGACTGTCCGCCGCCGGACTCTCGAGTTTGAACGAAACATCGTCAATGAACGTGGTGCGGTCTTCCGTAGCCTGCCCGGAGAACATAAGCCTCCAAGAACCTGCCGTGGGGATGTTCACGCACCATGAAAACTCCGTGAATGAAGTATAGACGGGGGTAAAGAACGCAATCCGCCTGTCTGCCGCCGGCTCGGTATTCAGGTCGACGAGGTTGACGGCAACGGGATTGCGACCATAACGATCAATGGCGGCGCTTCCCGCCGCCTGCCGCGTACGCGCCACCAGCGACAACCTGTAAAGTCCGGGAGTGGTGACGGTCATATCCTGATAAATGGCACCGTCCTTGGTCAACTTTCCGCATAAAGTTCCGGATGCACGAGAGACGCCCCATGCACCGGGATTGTTGTCATAGCTGTGGACAGATCCGGTGCCACCAGAAGAACCTGTGACAGTCTTCCATCCTGATGATTTAGACTCAAAGTCACCATCCGCCACGACCTCCGGCACAAGCCGTACATTGTCCACAACAATGTGCCCATTAGTACCGGAATCGAGTTTCGGCCAAATGGTGAGGGCAATCGCCGTCTTGCCATCAACCGAAAACACATTCGGCAAAATGCAATCCTTCATGCGGAATACGTTTTTAAGGCTGCACGCCCCCAACTCTACCTTTGCTTCGCCAGTTGGAGTTACACTCGCAACAAGACTCATATCCTTAGATCCGGAGCCGTTCATCAGCCTCAGTGCCGCCGATGCGGCAAGCCGGTAAGTGCCTGCCGGAGGAATAAACGTCACCGAAGCGGTACAACCGGTAGAAGAGATATAGAGCTGCACGAGCCCTTCATCAGCACCGTCAAGCTCGACAAACCGTCCTGCAGCAGCTAGATTAGATCCACCCGGAACTGTATTTCGAGAAACAGGAGCGGCACCACGATAGACAACATCGGTAACGTCATCGCCCTGCGTAAGCACCCAGTTCTGCAATGCCTCACGTCCGTAATACTCTGGACCCTTTAGACCATCTTTGATGCCAAACCGGAAATAGCCCTCGGGATCTCTTATCGAAAGTTTATCGGCATGACAATTCTCAAACTTGCCGTTCGGCACCTGAAGAAAATCCGCCTCAGTCGCCAAAACAATCCTGACATCATCAATCAACGCACAACGATCAAGGCCTGTGTCACGGGATCTGAACCAAAGCTGATAATCACCTGCCTCCAGTTCCGGCAAAAGAAATTCGTACGGATGGTACTTTCCGTCATCAAACGGCACAGTGAACACTCCAGCATCCTGAAGCGAATCTGCCGTAGGTCCGACAGCGATATCGCACGAATAACCCGGACCGTTAATGTTTTGGCGGCAAGAGGCGAGGAAAGTGAGCTTGTAACGGCCTTTTTGGGGCAGATTGAATGTTGTCCATGCCGACGCATCCTTATTGATACCAAGAACCACATCCCCTGACGGGCTGGTACGAGGATAAGCAGCATACTGGACTTCTCCACGTAATTGATTGTATAAGAAGACCCCTCCATTCAAACCTGAGGCTGTAACATGGTGCCAATTCTGAAACCCGCCGCCATTTTGAAAATTCATCGTTTGCGAATCCCATGTATCCTTACCCGCTTCAAAACTGCCGTTTCCACCAGCGACGACAGCCTCTACAATCGAAGCCGATTTACGTGGTGCCGAAAGAACAAGTTCACCCTCTTCCACCGACAGCTTTTCAATTTCAGAAGAGATTTCCTCAACCTTGAGTATGCCTCCGCCTTTTACGACAGCCGTTCCCTTGTCAGCGGCAGACGATGAATAGACGGGCATGGAGACAGCTGAATTCTGAAGCGTCTCGTAAACCTTGCCTCCGGCCGCGGTGACGGTCTCCCCGGCGCTGAGAGTGTAGGCAACCGCCTTTTGCATGGAAACCGAGCCGGAATCTATGCTGAAGGTTCCGTCGCCCGAGATTGAGACCGGCATTGTCACATTGTCGAGATACACACTTGCGCCCTTTGCCGTCTCCACCGAAATATCTGAACACACCGGACTGCCCAGCCACTTCTGCCGAAGATATGCGGCAAGTTTCGTGCGTTCGGCTCCTGAAAGAGCCGTTGTGAAGGCGACAATCTCGAAAATATATTCACCGCCGACACGAAGTTCTCCCGCGCCGGTATGGAAATAAAGCTTGGCCGCATCCGGAATCGTCGCAGACGAAAGTCCGATATAACCGCGGTCATTGAAGATGTTCTGCCAGAGTGCGCCTGCGGCAAGCATTTCCACATCCATTACACAAATCCCCAACGGAAGGCCATTGTTGTAGGGATCAATCTGTGCGCCATTTATGCAGGTACGTGAACTCGAAAGCACACCGGCTGCAGCGGCATGAGGATTCTGCCAAAGCGGAGAAAGAACCCCTGACGCCTGTCCAGGAGTGAAATCCGGAGTTTGGCCAACATTCACACCAAGCATCGTCCCTCGCCCTTTCTCGGTGACGACCGCCTGCACAACGAAAACATTGAAAAGCTTGAGCGACTCCTGAGAACCGTCGCTTTTTACGAGATTCATCCATGTTCCGGACTTGTATCCGTTGAAATAGACGCCTGATTTGCCGTCTGTAGTCCCTTTGATAGGCAGGAGATTCGCCGCCGAAAGTCCAAGTTCGGGAATATCCGCCGCCATAGTGTTTGCGACTGCGCGGGAATACACGTATCCTGAAGCAGCGGAACCGGTCTCGCGGGTATCAAGCCATTCCGTCACTTTATCCCCGTCTCCGACAAGTGAATCTCCGTCGGAGGCATCAAGATGGAGCGCCGCCTTGGCAAGAATTGCGGAAACCCCAGAGAACGTCCGGCCCTCGACGGTTGAACCTTCGAGCGTCAGAGTTCCCTCTCGAACCTCAAGTGCCGCGGGAAAGTCCTGCGCCAACGCTTCTGTCTTGAGGGTCAACGTCCCTTCTCCGTCTTTCACCAGCCTGGCGCCGGATGAAACGACCATGGTTTCAGACAGCACCTTTTCCGAATCGGACGAAACTGTAATGATTTTTGTCTCCCTCGATCCCACATAGATTTCAGAGGCGCAAAGTACGCCTGAAACAATTGACGCCATCCACAAGATGATCTTTCTCATGTTTTTTCTCCACTTGTATTTTAAAGCGACATGTCATACCTAATTTCCCCGTTTTCAGGCTTGATTTCATATCCGTCGGCGGTTGGGGAAAGATTCCCTTTGACGCCGACAGAATACGAAAATCCCCTGAATTCAAGATCGATGCGTCCTGGAGAGAAACGATGTTTCGACCTCCAGCCTTCTGACATCCTTACGGTAAGCGGAGAGCCGGAAACCGAGAGCCCCTTCTCATCGAAGCGGACTGTTGCCGAACGTCCATCGGCATAAGCACACACGACTTCCAGTTCGTTCGGGCCAACAGCCCTAGGCATCATGCCGCAGGCATCTCCGGAAAATGCGAGCATCCCGTTGGCGTCGTTCGTCGAAAAAAGATAACTGTCGATGACCGGCGGCGTAAACTTGTTTTCATTCCAGTTGGGATTGGGATTCAAAAGGTAATCCTCCTCGAAATCGTCGCACATCTTCCTCAAGTCGCGAATGTAGAACCTGCCGCCGTCCTGATAGAGATTGGCCCGATAATGGCGGCAGTTGTACCATACGCTCCGGCGCCCCTTGCCCATCCAGTCGTCGAGCGCCACCTGCGTCTGTGCGCAGTTCTCTTTGTGATCCGCGAGAAACCGGCGTCCGGTATCGCAAAGTTTTTCCACCGATATGGTGCCCTCGTCGGCATAGCGTTTGAGCTTTTCGAGCTGCGCAGGATAGCCGATGTCAACGCCAAAATCCTTCCAGCCGAAACTGTTCTCCTGTCCCGTCTGCATATAGGAAAGATTGAGGAATCCACGCGGCTCGGTGTAGGCCCGGAAATACCAATCGACCATATATGGGATTTTTCCGAGCGCGGCAGGTTCGAGAGTCACAACATGGCGGCGTTTCTTGCCTGTCAGCGAATCCACGTAATTGTACTTGTAGCCGTAGTTGTAGATTGGGTCTGGAGTGAGCATCCTGAACACTGGAAGCCGTATGGCGTTCTTCATGTCTACGGCGGCGGAAAGACCGTTCTTCTTCGACGGGTAGTAAGCACCGTTCGAATAGCCGCCACGAAGTCCGTAGGCGTCAGTTACATCCTGTTCACGACAGATGCAGGCCGCCACGATGCCGTAACGTTCCTTCATGTAGTTAAGGCTCCATGCGTCAAATATCCATGAGCCTGCACTTTCCGGATAGCGGCCGAACTTTTCGCGGAAGAGACGGAAAAGCTCATCGATCAGCTTCGCACGCTGTTCAATGGTATAAGACTCGAGAAATCCCGGCATCACAAACCAGTCCCAATCCCAACCGTTTCGCCCACGCCAGGGGATTCCAACCTTCTCGCAGAGCGGACGCACAATCTCGATCCAGACGCCAAACTCCGTCTTTTCCTTGTCTGCCGCACTCACCGCCGACATGATGTCGTCACGGAGCATCGCGTCATACTGCAGAAGGATGGTGTTATTGAATCCGTAGCGAGTATTGAGCTTGATCTGTTCGACTACGGGCGTAACAAGATCCCGTTTGCAACGCGGTTCGCAACCACGCAGAAAATTGATGAGATTCATTACGACACGTGGCTTCTTCTCGAAGGAGCTTGCCTTGGACACACCATGGCACTCACGTGCGCAAAACGCAGCGGCCACAGCCATCAGAACGAACATCATTCTTGCATTCATAATCATCCCCTTTTATTCGAGGCCTGCCCGGCCGGTGGTGAAATAGTTGCGGAAATAGCGAAACACAATCGCCGCCGCCTTCTTGCGGAACGGATGCGTATGACAGGAACGTCTGTCATCCTCGCCGCGTATCTCCAGATGCAGATGGGCTACCTTGTTTTCCGTCAAGATGCGGTGAAGTTGACGGTTGTCCTCAAGAAAGAAATCACCCGTTCCGACAACAGTGAGAAGATTCACATCACCATTGCGGAGCTTGGCAGCCTCGGTGACGCACATATGCCGCGTCCAGACATCCTTGTTTGCCTCATAGTCCCCCAGGCAGTCGAGAAGGCCCCAGACCTTCCAGCTGTTTTTATGGCGACGCACATCCACCCCTCCGTAGATGTTGCCGATCGCGCCGAACGTTCCCTGATGGCGGAACCCGAGCCAGCAGGCGCCATGACCGCCCATCGAACCACCTGTTATGGCCCGGCCCTCCTTGTTCGCACGGGTGCGGTAGCGCGAATCTACCCACGCGACCAGCTCTTTAGCCACGAACGTTTCGTACTTCAACTTCGGATTCACCGGCGAATCATACCACCAGCTTTTGCCCGCGCCATCGGGACATACTCCAATGAACCCTCCTTCGTCCACGCCCTTCCTGCCGACCTCGTCAGCGAATGTGGTGTGGTTGTCGCCAGCGCCATGAAGCATATAGACGACAGGGTAGCGCACATCAGGATTCCGGCCGTATGCATCAGGCAGCATCACTGTTACGGAGATCTCACGCCCCATAGCCGCAGACGGAACATTGACGGTTTCCAGCACGGCGGCACCGACCTCCGCGGAAAGAGCCACTGCCACAGCCGATATCAATCCTCTAAACACATTCACTGTCTTCCTCCATTCTTTCCTTCATTAATGAATTTCGGCATTCCCGCCGGAGCCACGAAACTGCGCAATGCGTAAGGCGGAAGCTCAAGCGCAAGCCGTCCTTCGCATTTTTCGCAGGAACCGGTCAGCTCTGCCGTACCGGAAGGGAATGCGACTTTCGCCACGGCCTTCTTGTCTGAGCAGTTAACAATGTAGAACCAGCTTCTGCCCGCATAGTTCACATGACGGAGCCGAAGGCTTGCGCCACCGCCCGGTAGCGTGTTCATCCTCACCGGCGGCAACGACCGGAACGCCTGCGCAAACGAAGCGAGATGCTCCTCCA